>CALEJO010000206.1 GCA_937898155.1 uncultured Clostridia bacterium
GGCACCCACGCACGACGACGACCGCCTGCGTGTCGTCGGCTCGGACGGCGTGCTGGAAGTGCGGGGCGGACGGGTATTCGTCATTGACCGCGCGGGTGAGCGCGAATTGCCGCTTGCACCGTCGGAGACAGAACTTTTTGAAGAATTCCTGCTCGAAATCGAGGGCAAAGCCAAATGCCGTGTCAACGCGGAGATGACCTTTGCCGTGACGCGCGCGGCGCTGGCGGCGCGTCTCTCGGCAGACACGGGAAAAACGATCCGGATCAGCGAAGTGAGGTAAAATGAAATCTGTTCAAATGTATACCGACGGCGCCTGCAAGGGGAATCCCGGACCGGGCGGCTGGGGCTGTATTATCGTTTATAAATCTATCGAGAAAGAGCTTTCGGGCGGCGAGGCGAACACGACGAACAACCGCATGGAGCTTTGCGGCGCGATCGCGGGCTTTGCGGCGCTCAAAGAGCCGTGCCGCGTGCATCTGACCTCGGACTCGAAATATCTGATCGACGCGCTCACGCTCGGATGGGCGAAGGAATGGCAGGCGCGCGGCTGGAAAAAAAGCGACGGCAAGCCGGCGCTGAATCCCGATCTGTGGGAGAAAATCTTGTCGTATCTGGACGTTCACGAGGTGACGTTCGAATGGGTGCGCGGGCACAACGGGCATCCCTACAACGAGCGATGCGATCGGCTCGCGGTCGCGGAAGCGGAGAAATTTTTCTGAGGTGGCTATGGAAAACGAGACGATTTTGCTCGGCATGAGCGGCGGCGTGGACAGCAGTTATGCGGCGCTTTTGCTGAAAGAGGCGGGATATACCGTCGTCGGCGCTGTTTTGAAAATGAGCGACGCGACGGATCTTGATGCGGCGAAAAAAGCGTGCGACGCGCTGGAAATTCCGCTTCACGTGATCGATTGTGCCGAGCGTTTTCACGAGATTGTGATCGGCGATTTTCTTTCTGAATACGCGAAAGGACGCACGCCGAATCCGTGCGTCGTCTGCAATCGCGAGGTGAAGATCGCGGCGCTTTGCGCATTCGCCGAAGAAAACGGAATCGGCAAGATCGCGACGGGACATTATGCCAAAATCCGCCGCGACGGAGAAGCGGGACGGTTTTATCTCGAACGTGCGGCGGATCTGACGAAAGATCAATCTTATATGCTTTGGCGGCTCACGCAGGAGCAACTTTCGATGCTGTGTCTGCCGCTCGCGGAAGCGCAAAAATCGCAGATCAAGGCGGACGCGGCGTCGCGCCGTTTGCCGTCGGCGGGGCTTTCGGAAAGTCAGGAAATTTGCTTCATTCCCGACAACGACCACGTTTCCTATATCGAACGGGCGACAGGAATTTTCCCGCACGGAAAATTCCTCGACGAAGCCGGCAATGTGCTCGGCGAGCATAAGGGGACCATCCGCTACACGATTGGGCAGAGAAAGGGACTCGGCGTTTCGCTCGGGCACCCGATGTTCGTTTCCGCGATCGACGCGGCGAACAACACGGTCACACTTTCGGATGAACGCGCGCTCTTTCGCACGGAGCTTTCGTGCTCCGCGCTGAACTTTCAAAAACTCGCGCCGGGCGATTACGACGGGCTGACGCTTTCGGCGAAAATCCGCTACGCCGCGAAGCCCGAAGAGGCGATCGTCTGCATTCGCGGCGACACGGCGACCGTGCGTTTTTTGCGTCCCGTGCGCGCTGTGACACCCGGGCAATCGGTCGTTTTTTATGACGGCGACGACCTCTGCTTCGGCGGCTTCATCGACGGATGACAAAAATTGTGTTCTAATGATATCCCGAAAATCCAAGAACAATTTGACACAATATTAGAGAATCGCGGCAAAAACGGGGAAAAAAAGCGTCCCGACTCGATTTTTGTCAAAAATGATATTGCTTCAAAAAAAGCGCCCTGTTTTTGTGCAAAAAGCACAGAAGCAGAGGCGTTTTTTTGCTTTTTTCGCGGAAAGAAAAAATGAGAGGAATGGTCAATATAATTTACCGGAGACGGAACTGCGTGAAGAAAAACAAAAAAAGCATGCGTCACGCTGAAAAAATGTGTAAATTCAATGACGCGGGCGCGAGAAAACATCCATGCACTTTTTCGATAAAGCCACAGAAGGGTTCAATGACGAAAAATGAAAAAGCGCGAAATTTTGCGAAAAAAGCGGCGGAATCAAGACAAATAGGAAAAAATATAAATAGTGCATATAAATATATTATTGCTTTTTTGTGAACCGAATGTTAAAATGAAACAGTAAATATGCGCCGACGTTTTTCTGCACAAAAAGATGGGCGGCGCGAATCCATGCAGGAGGAATACTTATGGTAAGCTCAAAGTTGAAAAGACTTCTTGCGGCCTTTCTCAGCTTGGCGATGCTGTTCGGCATCGGGATGAGCGTATCGGCGGGAACCGTCACGTTGACGGCGACCCCGAACGACTCGGACGATGACACGTCATCGCTGACTGCGGAGGCGCTGGAAATCCTGGGGGATACGACGTGGTCGGAATACCGCGCCAAGTATGCCGAAACGCCGTTCTACGCGGGAAATCCGATCGTGGTTGGCACGGAGGCGCTTGACACGGAAACGCTGCCCGACGACGCGGAGATTCTCGATGAACTCGACGGAAAGAAGAATGTCGTTCTGCTCCCCGACACGGGAACCGCAACGTGGACGGTCAACGTCCCCGAAAGCGGTCTTTACGCAATCGAACTTTCTTGCTATCCGATTCAGGGTAAGGCGACGGACATCGAAAGAACGTTCCGCATCAACGGAAACGTTCCGTTTACCGAGGTCCGCAATCTTCGCATTACGAAGCGCTGGGTCGATGATCTTTCCGAGGTGAACGTCGTTTACGACGAAAACGGAAACGTCACCGATATCGAATATGAAAAAGACAACGCGGGCAACGATCGCCGTCCCGCGAAATACGAAGCGCCGATCTGGATGGACCTCGCGATCACGGATCCGACGGGCTATTACAACGGCGAACTGTATTTCTATTTTGAAAAGGGCGAGAACACCGTCTCGCTCGGCGCACAGAAAGAGCCGGTCGTCATGAACACGATCACGCTCCGCGCCCCGAAGGTCAGCATTTCCTACGAGGACTATCTCGCCGCTCACAAGGCGCAGGGTCACACCGCGGCGCCGGCGGATTCGAGCATCTTCCTCGAAGCGGAGTTCTATTCCGCGACGTCGTCCAGCACGATCTACGGCATGAACGACCGCACCTCTGCGATCACGAGCCCGCAGCACGCGAGCTACACGTGGATCAACGACGTCGGCGGCAAGAACGGAAGCTATAACTGGGCAACGGTCGGTCAATGGATCGATTGGACGTTCACCGTTCCGGCAGGAAAGGCGGGCTTCTATACGATCAATACCCGCTATCTGCAAAGCGAGGTCAAAGGTCTGTTCGTTTCCCGTCGTCTCTACGTTGACGGGGAGATTCCGTTTGAAGAAGCGAACAACCTCGAATTCGACTACAACAGCGATTGGAGCGTGGGTCCGTTTACCGACGGCAAGAACGAGTTTGAGATTTACTTCTCGGAGGGCGAGCATACCATCCGCCTCGAAGTCAACCTCGGTCACCTCGGCGAAATGATCTCCGGCATCCGCAACTGCGTGACGCGCATCAACTCCATCTATCTGAAGATTTTGCAGATTTCCGGCACGGAACCGGTCCAGACGTGCGGTTCAGAATCCCGGAGGAGATTTCCGAAATGGGCAAGCTCGCGGAAGAGCTTTTCCGGATTTCGGGACAGATGCAGGAAATCGGCGGCGGCGCGAGCTCCTCGACCGCAACGCTGGAAAACGTCGCGAGAACCCTCCAGACGATGGCGGCGAACAGCGAACGTCAGATCGCAAAGAACTTTGCTCAGCTGAAATCCTATATCGGAAACCTCGGCACATGGCTGAACGACATCAACCAGCAATCGCTGATCATGGACTACCTGCTGATCCAGCCCGCCGGCGAGAAACTGCCGAAGGCGGAGGGCAACGCGTTCCAGAACTTCTGGTATGAAATCCAGATGTTCGTTTACAGCTTTATCCGCGATAATTCCTCCTTCAAAACCGCGCAAACGGGCGACGACGTCGTCACCATCGAGGCATGGACGACGGTTTCCCGTGAATACGCGCAGATCATCCGTTCCATCATCGACGAGAGCTTTTCGAGAGATTATCCCGAAATTTCCGTCAATTTGAAGCTGATCGTAGCCGGAACGCTGCTTCCCGCGGTGTTCTCGGGCGTCGGCCCCGACGTCATGATGGATGTCGGCTCGACCGACTGTATCAACTACGCGGTCCGCGGTATCGTGCAGGATATCAGCGAATATGACGGCTTCAAGGAGCTCTATTCGTATTTCCATCCCTCCGCGTGGGTGCCGCTGACGGTCGCCACCGGCTCGCCGGACGGGGACATTGATATTTACGGTGTCCCGGAGAAGCAGAGCTTCAACGTGTTGTTCTACCGCAAAGACATCTTCGCCGACCTCGGACTTGACGTTCCGAAGTCGTGGGACGACTTCAACGCGATCCTGCCGATCATCGTCAGTAAGAACTACACGATCGGCATCGGCCACGATGTGAACGTATTCAATATGTTCACCTATCAGAACGGCGCGGAGATGTATTCCAACAACGGCACGACGATCTCCTTTGACCAGGACGTGGTGCTGGATGCCTTCACGACGGTCTGCAACTTCTTCACGACCTACCAGCTCCCGCTGTCTTACGACGCGTCGAACCGTTTCCGCTCCGGAGAAATGCCGATGTTCATCGGTGACTATATCACCTATTATAACCAAATGACGGTCTTCGCCACCGAGCTGAAAGGGCTGTGGGGCTTCACCTCCGTGCCCGGCACGGTGCAGGCGGACGGCTCGATCAACAGCTCTATGATCTCGTCGATCAACTGCATCCTGATCCTGAAAGACGCGGTGGAGCGCGGCGTGGACAAAGAGTGCTTCAAGTTCATCAAATGGTGGATGGGCGCTTCAAACCAAGGTCAATACGCAAACGAGTTGATCGCGCTGCTCGGTCCCGCGGGCAAATACGCGACCGCGAATATGGAAGCGTTCAACGATATGTCGTGGACGGCAAGCGAGCTCCGCGAGCTCAAAACGCAGTTCTCGCACCTCGTCGGCGTTCCGGAAATGCCCGGCTCCTATATCATCGCGCGCTACGTCAATTTCGCATTCCTTAATGTATATAATAACAGCTACGTTCCCAGCGAATCGCTGCTCGACTACGTCAGAACGATCAACAAAGAGTTCGACAGAAAACGCGAAGAGCTGAAACGTGAATTCTATGTGCCGAACGACGGGTTGTTCGAGGCGTTCATCGCCTCGCTTCCCGACGGCAAGAAAAACTGAGAAAAGGAGGAATAACGGATATGTCAGAACAAACTTCTACGGTTCAGGCGCACAAGCCGAAGCCGGTATCCCGTAAGGAAATGACGAAGTGGCAATGGACATGGAAAGAGATGAAGCGCAACTACGCGGCGTATCTCATGTGCCTGCCGTTCTATCTGATCTTTACGACGTTTACCATTCTGCCGGTTATTTTGTCCATTTTCTTCAGCTTCACGATCTTCAATATGATCGAAGCGCCGCAGTGGATTTTCGTCGAAAACTATATGCGACTCTTCCTCGATGACGATATCTTCATCATTGCGGTGAAGAACACGTTCATCTTCGCCGTGATCACGGGACCTGTTTCCTACTTTCTCTCGCTCTTTACGGCATGGTTTATCAACGAGCTTCCGCCGAGAGTCAGAGCGTTCGTCACGCTGATCTTCTACACGCCCTCCATGGTGACGGGCATGACGTATATCTGGAAGGTCATCTTCGACGGCGACTCCTACGGCTACGCGAACTCCATTCTGCTTCGCCTCGGAGTCATCACGACGCCGATCCAGTTCTTCCAGAACGAGACCTACGTGATGCCGCTTTGTATCGTCGTCGCGTTGTGGACGTCGCTCGGTGTGTCGTTCCTTTCGTTCATCGGCGGCTTGCAGACGATCCCGAAGGATCAGTATGAGGCGGCGGCGGTGGACGGGATCCGCAACCGTTGGCAGGAGCTGTGGTATGTGACGCTCCCGAACATGAAGCAACAGCTTCTTTTCGGCGCGGTCATGGCGATCACGTCCTCCTTCAACTTCGGTAGCATCGTCAACGACCTGGCGGGCTTCCCGAGTATCAACTACGCGGCGCATACCATCATGCATCATTTGCAGGACTACGGCGGTCAGCGTTTCGAGGTCGGTTATTCGTCCGCGATCGCGACCATCCTCTTCATCATCATGATCGGCTCGAACGTGCTGGTCAACAAATTACTCTCGAAAGTGGGGCAGTGACATGTCGAAAAAGTTAAGAACAAGACATCATAAAGTCGTCCTGACCCGCTCTGCGGGAGGCGACGCGGGAATCGCGGTATTCCTGATCATCTTCGGCATCTTTATGTTCTTGCCGATGTATTACGCGATCATTCAGTCTCTCAAACCGCTCGATGAGCTTTGGGTCTATCCGCCGAGATTTTACGTTGTGAAACCGACGTTCGGCAACTTCGGCGATATGTTCGGTGCGATGTCCTCGTCGTGGGTTCCGTTCTCCCGCTATATCTTCAATACGGTGTTCATCTCCGTTGCGGGAACGTTCGGCAACCTCGCGCTCGGCTCGCTTGCCGCATACGCTGTTTCCAAGATCAAATTCCCCGGCAGATCGATCCTGTTCGGCGCAGTCCGGTATTCTCTGATGTTTACCGCGACCGTCACCGGCATCGTCAACTTCATGACGATGAGCAGATTGCATCTCGTCGATACGTATTGGGCAATCGTCATTCCCGCATGGGGCGCGACGCTCGGTATGTTCCTTATGCGTCAGTTCATGGTGTCCGGCATTTCGGACGCGGTCCTCGAATCCGCGAGACTGGACGGTTCCAGCGAAATCCGCACCTATTGGACGATCGCGATGCCGATGGTCAAGCCCGCGTGGCTGACCTTGATCGTGTATTCGTTCAAGGACCTGTGGAACACCGGCGCGTCCATGTATATTCAGAGTGAACAGCTCAAAACATTTAACTACGCCATCGGTCAGATCGTGTCCGGCGGTGTGGCGCGTGCCGGTGTCGGCGCCGCCTCCACCATCGTCATGGCGATCGTGCCGATCACGGTCTTCGTCATCAGCCAGAGCCGCGTCGTGGAAACGATGTCGACGTCCGGTATGAAAGACTAAGGGAAGGGGGAGATCGCATGAAAAAATCATTTAGAATTCTCGCTCTTTCCTTCTGCGTGATGCTCCTCGCCGGACTGCTGACGCCGATTTCCGCCGCGTCCGCGCCTTACACCACGTATAACTATTCCATGGAAGGCGAAATCCTCATTTCGCCTCACGCCTATACGCCGGACTCTCAGGTGACGGCGTTTGAGATGGGTATGACCACGGAGCTGAACGGTCCGCAGGACATTTTCGTGGACAGCGATATGAAAATCTATATCTCGGATACGGGCAACAGCCGCGTGGTCGTTTGCGATCCGCAGTTCCGCTTCCTTTTCGAGATCAAGGATTTCATCAATGAGCACGGTGTGCGCGATTCGCTGAAAACACCTTACGGCCTTTTCGTCAACGACGAAGCGATCTACGTTTGCGACCGCGACAACAGCCGTATCGTTGTATTTAATAAGGAAGGCAATTTCCTTTCCATCATCAATGCACCGACGGCTGACGTCATGGGCGACGATACGACGTTCATGCCCGTGTCGGTCGGCGTGGCTCCGTCGGGAACGATCTATATCGTCTCCGAATCCACGATTTCCGGTATCATCGCGCTGAATCCCGACGGCTCGTTCCAGAGCTTCATCGGCGCGCAGAAAACGACGGTGCCGCTCGCAACGCGTATCCGCCGCATGATCTTCCCGGACATCGTCACGGAATCTTACGTCTCCACGCCGTATAAGAGCTTGACGCTCGATGACGAGGGCATCGTCTGGGCAACGGTCGTGTTCTCCGGAACGGATCTTGCCAACCTAACCTCGGCGATCAACAGCCAAGCGTCCAGCGGCACCGCGGCGGACAGCATCTATGCGCCCGTCAAGCGTCTGAACCCGCGCGGCGACGACATCATGACGCGCACCGGCTTCACGATGCCGTGCGGCGATGTCGATCTGCAACACTTCGGCTTCGGTGACGCGACGACCGGTCCCTCCACGTTGATCGACGTGGCGATCGGACCGAACGGAATGTGGTCGGTGCTCGACTCGAAGAGAAACAGAATCTTCACCTACGACAGCGAAGGCAATCTTCTGTTTGCGTTCGGCGACTCCGGCAAACAGCTCGGCAACCTAACGTCTCCGACGGCGCTCAGCTATTACGGCTCTGACCTTTACGTGCTGGATAGCGTTTTGAACTCTGTCACCGTGTATAAACGCACGGACTACGGCGATGTCATCAACGAAGCGCTGTATCACAACAGTATCCGCGAATATTCGACCGCGTTCAACGACTGGGTCGGTATTCTAAAACGCAACCTGAACTTTGACGCCGCCTATATCGGCATCGGTAAAAACCTCTATCGCCAGGGCGAATTTTCGGAAGCGATGGAGTATTACCGCGACGCGAACGAGACCACGAACTATTCCGAGGCGTTCAAGAGCCACAGAAAAGAAGTGGTCGAGAAGAATCTCGGTTGGATCCTGCTGATCGCGATCGCCGTGATCGTCGGCCTTTCGATGTTCTTCAAATACGTCGGCAAGGTCAATCAGGCGGGCATGACCAAGACAGGGAAGCGCACGTGGTGGGAGGAATTCCTCTACGGCTTCTACGTGATCATGCATCCGTTCGATGGCTTCTGGGATTTGAAGCATGAAAAACGAGGCTCCGTCCGCGGTGCGCTCGCCATCGTGGCGATGACCGTTGTGGCGGTCGTTTACCAGTCGATCGGCTCTGCGTATCTGTTCGGCGGCGGCTCCGCGAAGAATCTGCTCTATCCCGTCATGACCGTCGTGGCACCGCTGATGCTTTGGTGTGTCGCAAACTGGTGTCTGACGACACTCTTTGACGGCGAAGGCAGCTTCAAGGATATTTTCATCGCATCGTCTTACGCTCTCGTTCCGATCGCGCTGATCGGAATCCCGACGACAGTCATCACGAACTTCCTCTCGCTCTCCGAGAAGGAGCTCATCACGATGCTGTTCGCCATTTCCTACGTCTGGCTCGGCATGCTCATCTTCTTCGGAGCGATGACCACGCACGGCTATTCGATGGGAAGAAATATTTTGATCACAGCGGCTACGATCATCGGTATGCTGTTCATCCTGTTCCTCATTCTGCTGTTCACGAACCTGATTCAGCAGATGGTGAACTTCATCAGCGGCATTATTTCCGAATTATCGTATCGAGCGCAATAAACAGAGGAGGTTGTCAGTATGAAAAAAGTAAGAATTTTTTCCGGAATTTTGGCGATTCTGCTTATCCTTTCTACGTTCGGCCTGCCTGCTTTTGCGTCCGACGTTGACGTCGCCGCCTATCCGACGACCGAATATACCAGCGAACAGGCCAAGGTCAATACCATGACCAAGGTATATGAGGATAAGGATGCAGGCGCGGCACTTTATTTCGATATCACGTCCGGCGAGCTCGCATGGCAGAATCTGAAAACGGGCGAATACCTGTTTACAAACCCATACGATATCGCGATCAATAACTCGGGTTCCTCCGCTTCGAATACGACGGACGGCGCTTCCAAGAGACAGGCGGACCCGCTGATCCAATCTCTGCTTTCGCAGGTGATCCTCGAATATCAGGATAAGCTGACGGGAAGCACCGCAGTGATGAAGAGCTTCACCGACGCCGCACTCGCGGGCGATCAGATATCCTATTCGCTGATCCCCGGCGGCATCCGCGTCGAATACGCGATCGGCACCGTGGAGCCGAAGCGTCTGATCCCGCAGTGGATCGACCGCGACCGTTTCCAGACGCTGATCCTCGACGTGCTGGCTTCGCATCTCAGCGAAATGACCAGCGCGGAGCAGAACACCTATACGAGTATCTCGTCCGAGACCTCGACGGTGTATAAGCTCGTCGGCCCCGCCGACATGACCGCGGAATACGATCCGCGGTCAACGCCGGACGCCGCGAGACCGGAAACGTTCAAGTATCTGGTCGATAACAAAGAAGCGGGAACGCAGATGTATTATCTGACCGACTGCGGCGAACGCAAGAAAAAGTCGATCGAGCAGATGATCAAAAAGTATTGCCCGAACTACACGTATGACGTGCTCGAGGATGACCACGAGATCACGGGATACGAGGGCGATGAGATCGAACCGCCGCTGTTCCGTCTCGCGATCGAGTATACGGTCGATGAGAACGGTCTGACGGCAAGCATCCCCGCAAAGAGTATCCGCTATAACGAGACCAACTACGTTTTGGAAAGCATCGCGTTCCTTCCGTATTTCGGATGCACCGCGGCGGACAAAACGACCGGCTCCGCAACGTCGACGGTCGGTGAGATCACGAGAAAAGGCGGCTATATCTTCATCCCGGACGGCTCCGGCACGCTTCTTTCCTATTATGAAGACGACGGCGAGCTGAAAGCGGCTTCGCAGGGCAACTCGATGTATGGCTACGACTATACGCTCGAAACGCTTTCCTCGACGAACGTCAACGCGAAGACCTTCAATCTGCCGGTCTTCGGTCTGACGGAGGTCTTCGACGTCACGAAGAGCACCTCCCGCGGCACGGCAAAGCCGGTCGTCGGCAATAAGGTCGTCACCGAGGAACATTCGAGAGGATATTTCGCCGTGATCGAAGCGGGCGATTCCTTCGCTTCCATTCGCGCAAACCTGCGCTCGATGGCGTGGGGCAGCGCGGCAGGCACGGTGGAATACAGCACCGTTTACGCGCTCTTCTCCGCGAAATCGACCGATACCGTCAGCATTGGCGGCTCGATCGGCGGCGGTGACAACAGCCGGATGTCGAAAACGATCGACACCAAATATACCGGCAATTACACGATCCACTATACGATGCTTTCCGATCCCGCGACCGCGGAATCGAAGAACGTCGATTATTACGAGCCGACGTATATCGGCATGGCGGAATGCTATCGCGACTATCTGCTTCGCAAGAACGCG
>CALEJO010000207.1 GCA_937898155.1 uncultured Clostridia bacterium
GTAGCACACCCGATTTTTGTGCTTGCACAAATAGTAAAGGTTATTCCACCGTAACGCTTTTGGCCAAATTGCGCGGCTTGTCGGGGTCTACACGGCGCGCGACGGCCATGCGGTACGCCAAATACTGCAAGGGTACCGACGCCGCCATCGCCGCCTCTGTGGCGGAGGCGCAAAAGGAATCGGCGAGCCAGAAGTGCGACGAGCTTTCCGAATCCATCGAAAAGCACGAGAGCGACATCCGGATGCTCGATGATCGCATGAATCTCGCGAAAGAGAAGATCGCGGGCTACGTCAAAAAAGAAGAAGCGATCAAGGCGCAGCTCGACGAGATCGACCGCGTGAAAGCGGAATACGACGGCAAAATGCAGGCGCTTTCCGCGCAGAAGAATGACCAGTTTCTTGAAATTTCAAGCAGAAAACATAAAATCCAGAACCTCGTCCGCATGGAAGAACTGCTCGAAGGATATTCGGGCGCGGTGCGGTTCGTGGTGAGTGAACATAAGGGCGGCAAGATCACGCTTCCGAGCGGCGTGCCGATCGCGCTTTACGGGCCGCTTTCGACGCTGATCTCCGTGCCGGACCGCTATTCGGCGGCGATCGAGATCGCGTTCGGGCAGAGCTTGCAAAACCTCGTCGTGGAGGACGAAGAGAGCGCAAAGGCGGCGATCGCGTATCTGAAAAAGAAGAGCGCGGGACGTGCGACGTTCTATCCCGTCTCGACGATGCGCGGCACGGAACTGACCGAAGCCGATCTGCCTGCGGGCACGCGCGAGGGCTTCCTTGCGTCGGCGTCGGCGCTCGTGGACTGTGAAGAGAAATTCCGCGGCATTGTCCGCAGTTTGCTCGGCAGAATTCTCATCGTGGACGATATCGAGCACGCGAACAAGATCGCGAAAGCGATGAATTTCCGTTATCGCATCGTCACGCTCGATGGGCAGGTCATCAATGCGGGCGGCAGCTTCACGGGCGGCTCGCTTTCGACGGACGGCAGAATTCTGTCGCGCCGCGTGCAGATCGACAAGCTCGGCGAAGAGGTCAAGGCGCTCGAAGCGGCGATGGCGGCGACGGAAAAAGAAATGAAAGACCTGACAGCGAAGCGCGAGGAGACCGAGCGGAGCGAGGGCGGCGTGCTGTCCACGGCGTCGGTGCTGAAAGCGATGCACGACGCGGAGCAGACGCAACTGACGGTGCTGGAATCCAATCACAAGGTGCTGGCGGACGCGCTCGAGCTTTTGATCGGCGAGCGCGACGCGGCGGCATCGAAATCGACGCGCGAAGAAAACGACCGCGAGGCGCTGGAACGCAAACGCGCGGCGTTCACGGAAGAATTGACGGCGGCGGAGGCACTGACGGGCGAGCTTGCCAAAGAGAAAGAACGGCTCGCCGCCGCGCTGGACGCGGCACGCGCGGCGTTTGCCGCGGTCAATGTGGAGGTCGCCAAGGAAGAAACGAACCTCTCGATGCTCGCGCAGATGCGCGATACGGCGGCGGCCCGCGTGTCGGAGATCGAAGCGAACATCGAAGAACAAAAGACGTTCATCGCGCAGGCGAACGCGAAGATCGACGCGGGCGGCGCGGAGGCGAAAGCGATCCGCGAGGAATCCGACCGCATCGAAGCGGAGCTTGCCGCGTGCGATACGGAAAAAACAACGCTGACCGAGCGGGCGGCGGCGCTCGAAAAAAAGCTGAACGAGCTTCGCGTGCGCACGCGCGACCTCGGCGAGAAGCGCGACTTGCTCTATCGCACCTATACGCGCCTCGAAGCGGAATGTGAAACGCTCCGCGAGCGGCAGGATAAGCTCATGGCGTTCCTTTGGGACGAATACGAGCTGACTTATAGCGACGCGGTGAAAAAATGCGGCGAGCGCGTGACGAAAGAAACGCGCGCGGAAGCAGTTGCGTCCCAAACCAAATACAAAAACCAACTGCGCGCGCTCGGCAATGTCAATGTCGGCGCGATCGAGGAATATCGCGACGTCAAAAAGCAATTTGACGATCTGACGGCGCAGATCACCGATCTGACGACGTCCCGCACGGAGCTGATGAAGATCATCGCCTCGCTCGAAGAGACGATGGTGCAGGATTTCGTTTCGACGGTGGAAGCGATCAACATCAACTTCGCCAAGGTGTTTGCGGAGCTGTTCGGCGGCGGCAAGGCGGAGATCAAGCTCTCCGATCCCGACAACGTGCTGGAAAGCGGCATCGACATCAACGTCGCGCCGCCCGGCAAGGTCATCAAGAGCATGTCGCTGCTCTCCGGCGGCGAGCAGGCATTCGTGGCGATCGCGCTCTATTTCGCGATTTTGAAAGTCAATCCGTCCCCGTTCTGCATCCTCGACGAGATCGAGGCGGCGCTGGACGAGGTGAACGTCGATAAATTTGCGGATTACGTGAAAAATTACGCAAGTCGCACGCAGTTTGTCATCATCACGCACCGTCGCGGCACGATGGAGGCGGCGGAACGGCTTTACGGCGTGACGATGCACGAAAAGGGTATTTCCGATATCGTTTCGATCGACGTTTCGGAGATCGAACAGAAAATCGGTGTCAAAATGAATTGAGAGGAATCAAATGAGCTTTTTCGATAAACTCAAAAGCGGGCTTTCCAAAACGAAGAAAGCCCTCGTCGCGGGCATGGACGCGATTTTCGGCAGTTATCGTGACGTCGGCGCGGAATTGTTCGACGAACTGGAAGAACTGCTGATCACGTCCGACATCGGCGCGGAAACGACGATGGAGATTCTCGACACGCTCCGCGACCGCATCCACGAGGAACGCATCCTCGAACCCGAGGCGGCGAAGCAGGTGCTGTTCGGGATCATGCGCGAGATGATCGGTGAGGGCGAGCCGATCCGCACGGAGAACGGCAAAATGACCGTCATCCTCGTCATCGGCGTCAACGGCGTCGGCAAAACGACGTCGATTGCCAAGATCGCAAACGTGATGAAAACGCAGGGCAAGCACGTGTTGCTTGCCGCCGCAGACACGTTCCGTGCCGCCGCCATCGACCAACTCGGCGTGTGGGCGGAGCGCGTGGGGGTGGAGCTGATCGCGCAGAGCGAGGGCTCGGACCCCGCGGCAGTCGTTTTCGACGCGTGCGCCGCCGCGAAGAAGCGCGGGGCGGACGTGCTGATCGTCGATACGGCAGGGCGGCTTCATAACAAGAAAAATCTGATGAACGAGCTGGAAAAGATCGACCGCGTCATTACGCGGGAGCTTCCCGACAGCGTGCGCGAGACGCTTCTCGTGCTGGACGCGACGACGGGACAGAACGCCGTCATTCAGGCGCGCGAATTCAAAAACGCCGCGCCGATCAGCGGACTCGTGCTGACGAAGCTCGACGGCACCGCCAAGGGCGGCATCGTGCTTTCGATCAAAAAAGAACTTGGCATCCCCGTGAAATTCATCGGCGTCGGCGAAAAGGTCGATGATCTGCAACCCTTCTCGGGCGAGGAATTCGTTGCCGCGCTGTTTGAAAGCGAGGCGCAAGCATGACCGATCTCGTGATGGCGTCGAACAACGCCCATAAAATCAAAGAGCTCGCGGCGTTTTTGCAAGCGCTTTGCCCGTGCGACGCGCACGGCGAGCCGTTTCGCTTCCGTTCGCTGAAAGAGATCGGCTGGACGGCGGAGATCGTCGAGGACGGAACGACGTTTGAAGAAAACGCGCTGATCAAAGCGCGCACCGTCGCCGCGCTCGGCTATATCGGCGTGGCGGACGACTCGGGGCTTTGTGTGGACGCACTGCACGGCGAGCCGGGCATTTATTCGGCGCGTTATGCCGAGGGGCGCGGCGACGAAGCCAACAATCAAAAAGTGCTGAAAAATCTGCAAAACACACCCGATGCCGAACGCACGGCGCATTTCGTTTCGGTGATCGCGTGTGTCTTCCCCGACGGAACGGAGCTCGTCGCGCGGGGCGAATGTCCGGGCGTGATCCTGCGGGATTACCGCGGCGAAAACGGCTTCGGCTACGATCCGCTTTTTTATTACGAACCGCTCCGAAAAACCTTTGCGGAAATGACGGCGGAGGAAAAGAACCGCGTCAGTCATCGCGCACGCGCCATGGCGAACTTTGCGGAGTTGTTCGCAGAGGAGCAGAAAAGGAGAACGGGATGCTGACGAGCAGACAACGCGCGTTTCTGCGCGGAAAAGCAAATCCGCTCGACACGATCTTTCAGATCGGCAAGGGCGGCATCGGAGAAGAAACGATCCGCCAGATCGGCAACGCGCTCGAAGCGCGGGAGCTGATCAAGGCGCGCACGCTTGACGCGTGCGAATACGGACCGCGGGAAGCCGCGGAAGCACTCGCGGCGGCGCTCGGCGCCGACGTCGTGGCAGTGACGGGAAGCCGATTTGTGCTTTACCGCCCGTCGCAGAAAAAGAAGATCATCGAGCTTCCGAACGAATAAGCGGAAGCGGGAGGGCGATATGCGTATCGGCATTTTCGGCGGGACGTTCGATCCGATCCACGAGGGGCATCTCCGCGCAGCCGCCGCGTTCTTACACGCGGTCGCGCCGGACGCGCTCTTTCTTGTGCCGAATCGCGAAACGCCGCGCAAGCGGATGCCAAATGCCTCTGCGGCAGACCGGCTCGCGATGACGCGTCTTGCCGTCGCCGCCGATCCGCGATTTGACGCGCGGGTGTCGGTTTCCGACTGCGAGATCACGCGGGCGGAGACGAGCTACACCGCGGATACTGTGGCGCTCTTTTCGGAGGGCGGCAAAAACGAGATTTTCCTCTATTGCGGCACAGATACGTTCCGTTCGATCGACCGTTTCGTGCACGCGGAGGAGCTTTTGCGCGCGGTGACGCTCGTTTTGGGCGCGCGCGAAGAAGCGACCGAGGCGGAGAGACGCGAAATCGCGGAAAAGAAAGCGGAACTGACGCGCCGCTACGGCACGCCGATCCTCGGCCTGCCGCTCGTTCCCGCGCCGCTTTCCTCGGCACAGGTCCGCGAAGCGATCGCGCGCGGAGACGACGTTTCGGCGATGCTGCCGGCGTCGGTGATCGCCTATATCAAGGAGAAAAAACTTTACCTATGAACCCGAACACAGAACGCATTTTGGAAAAAATCAAAGCGGAGCTCCCCCGCTATGAGGAGCCGCAGCGCATCGAGCATACGCTCGGCGTGCTCGGCGAATGTCGGTTTTTCGCCGGCTTTTTCCGGCTCGACGAGGAGGAGGAGCGTGCGCTTCTGACGGCGGCGCTTCTGCACGATCTCGCGAAGTCTGTCCCCGAAGACGAGGAGCCGGCGCTTTTTGCGCGCTACGGCATTGCCGGAGCCGACGCGACACCGCCGGTGCGCCATCAGTTTCTCGGCGCGCCGATGGCAAAAGAAGCGTTCGGCGAGGAGATCGTCAGCGACGCGGTCGTATCGGCGATCGGCTGTCATACGACGGGCAAGCCGGGCATGAGCCGCCTCGACAAGATGCTTTTCGTCGCGGATTTCACGGAAGCGGGCAGAAAATACCGCTCCTGCACCGAAATGCGGGAATATTTGCATAGCAAATGTGCCAAACTGAATGCAAACGACGCTTCCGCGAAAGAACGTCTTCTGAACGACGTTGTGAAACGCATTCTGGGCTATACGATCACTTATCTTGTGGAAAAGGGAAAAGATGTGGACATCGAAACCGTTCTGACGTGGAACGATCTGATCAGACAGGAAAAGGGAGATTCATGAACTCATCACCGAATCATAATCATCAACCGCGCAACGTCGGTCCCGCGAGAACGGGCGAACGGAGCGCAAAACAAAAAAAGCAAAAACAGATGCGCGTTCTGCTCGCGCTCGGCATTTGCGTCGTGGCGGTCGTTGCCGTCCTTTCCGTGACGGTGATCGCGTTGCTTTCGCACGAGCCGAAGGTCGATCCGCATCCGCAGTTTTCGACGAATCCGCCGTCGCCGACGGAGCCGATCGAGACGGGCGAGGTCATCACGCCCGATCCCTATGCACGCAAAGAGGGCTTTTATACCTTCCTCGTCGCGGGGCTGGACAAGATCTCGTCCAGCACGGACGTTTTGATGATCGCGTCGCTCGATACCGTGAACGGATGTGTCTCGATCGTGCAGATTCCGCGGGATACGTTTCTGAATAAAGAAGTCGCGGGCTATTCCAACGTGTCCCGCGTCAACGGCATTTTCTCGGCGGCGTATAATCACGGGATCAATATGGGAAAGAGCGTCAAGGAGGCGAAGCGCCTCGGGATGGAGTCCCTCTGCTCGAAGCTGTCCGCTTCGCTCTGCGTCAATATCGACGGCTATCTGCTCGTTGATACGGAGAGCTTCCGCAAGGTGATCGACGCCGTGGGCGGCATCGACTACGACGTGCCGTGCGACATGGACTACGAGGACCCCGAGCAGGATTTGTATATCCATTTGAAAAAGGGATATCAGCACCTCGACGGCGATCAATGCGAGCAACTGATCCGCAACCGGAGCGGCTACGCGGGCGGCGATATCGAGCGCGTGAAGCTCCGCGGCAATTTCATGACGGAAGCGTTCCGGCAAGTGCTGAATAAGATCACCGTCTGGGATATGGTCGGGCTCGTGCCGACGCTGGCGGGCTACCTTGATACGTCGTTCTCCGTCGCCGACCTCGTCGCCTATACGAAGATGGCTTACGGCGTGGGCGGAAGCAACATTTCGGTGCGCACGCTCTGCGGCTCCACGCTTTGGGACCCGAACACCGAATCGTGGTCGCCTTACTATTTCCTGAATAAAAACGGCGCGCTCGCGGACGTGAACGAATGTCTGAACGTATACGAGGGAGAGATCGGAGAGGACCTTTTCGATCCGACGGGGCTGTTCACCGACCGTCGCAACGCCAAAAATCAATTTATCGACGATTATTACAGCTCGTGAGCGGGCTGTTCACATAAAGAGGAGAAGCATATGAATACCAGTGGAAAAGAACTGTTGCCGTCGCTTGAAAACGCTTCGGCGCGCGAGCTGGCGGACGCCATCGTAAAAATTCTCGATCAGAAAAAGGCGAGAGACCTCAAACTGCTCAAACTGGCGGAGGGAAGTGATCTGACCGATTATTTCGTCCTCTGCTCCGGCACCTCGAATACGCAGATCAAATCGCTCGCGGGCGAGGTCGAATATCAGCTCGGCGAGCGGGGCGTGCATCCGTTCCACGTGGACGGATTTGAGTCGGGCATGTGGGTCGCCATGGATTACGCGCACGTGATCGTGCACATTTTCCACAAAAACGAGCGCGACTTCTATAAGCTCGAAAAGCTTTGGAATGACGCGGAAGAGATTCCGCTTTCGTTAGAATAAGAAAAGAAAGGACTTCTGCTATGACATACGATTTCAGAGAGATCGAGCCGAAATGGCAAAAAATTTGGGAAGAGAAAAAGGCGTTTGAAGCGGTGGACGGCTCGCCGAAAAAGAAATTCTACGCGCTGATCGAATTCCCGTATCCGTCCGGTGCCGGCATGCACGTCGGACACATCAAAGCGTATTCGGGACTCGAAGTGATTTCCCGCAAGAGAAGAATGGAGGGCTATAATGTCCTGTATCCGATCGGTTGGGACGCGTTCGGACTCAATACCGAAAACTACGCGATCAAGACCAATACGCATCCGCGCAAGGTGACGATGGACAACGTCGCGCATTTCACCTCGCAGCTCAAACGCGTCGGCTTTTCGTTCGACTGGTCGCGCGAGGTCAATACCACCGATCCGGATTATTATAAGTGGACGCAGTGGATCTTCCTCAAAATGTTTGAAAACGGACTCGCGTTCCGCGATCACACGCTTGTCAATTATTGCCCCTCCTGCAAGGTTGTGCTTTCCAACGAGGATTCGCAGGGCGGCAAATGCGACGTCTGCCATTCCGACGTCGTCCAGCGCTCGAAAGAGGTCTGGTATCTGCGTATCACCAAATACGCAGACAAGCTCCTGCAAGGGCTGGAAGAAGTCGATTACCTCGGCAACATCAAGCAGCAGCAGGTCAACTGGATCGGCAAATCGACGGGCGCGTTCGTGAACTTCAAGCTGACGGGCACGGACGATAAGCTCCGCATCTATACCACCCGCCCCGATACGCTCTTCGGTGTCACCTTTATGGTCATCGCGCCGGAGCATCCCGCCATCGAAAAATACGCGGACCGCATCCGCAATCTCGACGCGGTGAACGCCTATAAAGAAGTTTGCGCGAAGAAGACCGAATTTGAGCGCACGCAGCTCGTCAAGGAAAAGACGGGTGTGCTTCTCGACGGTCTGACCGCGATCAACCCCGTTTCCGGCAAAGAGATCCCGATTTACATAGCGGACTATGTGATGATGGGATACGGCACGGGCGCGATCATGGCGGTGCCGGCGCACGATCAGCGCGACTACGATTTTGCCAAGGCGTTCGGCGCGGACATCATCGAGGTCATCAAGGGCGGCGATATCGAAAAGGAAGCGTATGCCGGCGACGGCGAGATGGTCAATTCGGGCTTCCTCAACGGCATGACGAATAAAAAAGACTCGATCCGCAAAATGCTCGATTATCTCGAAGAGCAGGGCATCGGCGAAGAGGGCGTGCAATATAAGATGAAGGATTGGGCGTTCAACCGCCAGAGATACTGGGGCGAGCCGATCCCGATCGTGCATTGTCCGCACTGCGGTATGGTCCCCGTTCCCTACGAAGAACTGCCGCTCCGTCTGCCGCCCGTCGAAAACTTCGAGCCCGGCACGGACGGCGAAAGCCCGCTTGCCAAGATCGAATCCTTTGTCAACTGCAAATGCCCGAAATGCGGCGGCGACGCGAAGCGCGAAACCGACACGATGCCGCAATGGGCGGGCTCGTCGTGGTATTTCCTGCGCTACTGCGATCCGCACAATACGGAGGCGCTCGCCGACGAGGAAAAACTCAAATACTGGATGCCCGTGGACTGGTATAACGGCGGCATGGAGCACGTGACGCGCCATATGATCTATTCGCGCTTCTGGCATAAATTCCTTTATGATCTCGGCGTCGTCCCCGTCGCGGAGCCCTACGCCAAACGCACGGCGCAAGGTCTGATCCTCGGACCCGACGGCGAAAAGATGTCGAAATCGAAAGGGAACGTCGTGGACCCGAACGACGTCGTGGACGAATACGGCGCCGATGTGCTCCGCACCTACGTCCTCTTTATGGGCGATTATACGATGGCGGCTCCGTGGTCGGAGAGCAGCGTGCGCGGATGCAAGCGCTTCCTCGAACGCGTGTGGGGACTGCTGTTCCTT
>CALEJO010000208.1 GCA_937898155.1 uncultured Clostridia bacterium
CGGGAGCGTTTCGCTCGACCGTGAAGGTGCGCGGGGATAAAAGGCTGCACAAGCCAAATCCCCGCGCACCGCGGATCGTTTCTTTTGCCGAGCTTTTCTTTTCGTAAAGAAAAGCGGGGAGCTTTTTCTTTATTCAAATGCCAGCGCCGCGGCACCGATGATGCCGGCGTCGTTGCCGAGCGTCGCCGCCCGCAAGTCCGTTTTCAGCACGTGATCCTTGGAATAGATCTGCGTGGCAGTTTTTTCGCGGAGCGGCGCGAGCAGATTTTCGCCCTCGCCGGAAACACCGCCGCCGATGCAGAAGACCTCCGGTTGGAAAATATTGATGAGATTTGCCACGCCGCAGGCGAGGAACGAAATATAGTCGTCCACGACCTTTGCCGCGACCTTATCGCCCTTGCGCATCGCCGCGAACGCGGTTTTGCCGCCGACGCGATTCACGTCGCCGTCGCACATCTCGTGCATGAGCGTGTCTTTCTCCGAAAGGAACGCTTCTTTCGTCATTTTGACGAGCGCCGTTGCCGAGCAATACGCTTCGAGGCATCCGTTCCTGCCGCAGGTGCAGGGACGCCCGTTCTGCTCGATCACGGTGTGGCCGAGCTCCGCGCCGCCGAACCAGTCGCCGAGGAGCATTTTGCCGTTCAGAATGACGCCGCCACCGACGCCCGTGCCGAGCGTGATCATGACGGACGATTTCGCACCCTTTGCGGCGCCCGCGACTGCCTCGCCGAGCGCGGCGAGATTCGCGTCGTTGCCGATGCGGATCTTTTCCGGCGCAATGCCGAATTCTTTCGCGAAAATCTCCACGAGCGGCAAATCGCGGATTTTGATATTGTTGGAATATTCCACGATGCCCGTCGAGGGATTGACGGTGCCGGGGCAGGCGATGCCGATGCCCGCAAGATCGCACTCGTCGATCTTTGCGTCCGCGAGCAATTTTTTGCAGAGCGCCGCCATATCGTGCAGGATTGGGAGCGGTCCGCGCTGTGCCAGCGTCGGGACAGAGCCCTTTATGACGATCTGATAGGATTCGTTGACGATGCCGACGGCGATGTTCGTGCCGCCGAGGTCTACGCCGATGCCGTATTTCATAGGATGATCTCCTTTTATGTTTGATGTTCTTTTCTCAATTATAATATGCCGACGCGGTAAAGTCAAGCGATTTTTTCGCGGTTTGCCCGCACGCTTTCGCGCGGATCGGACAGAAAAAAACACGTTTTGCTCTTGACAAACGCTTTTCCGCATGATATCATATTGATATCACAATCGCGAAACAAAAAAGGAGAATCGATATGCTTGAATTTCGAGACTTTTCCAAAACCTATAAAGGCGGCAAACGCGCCGTCGATCATTTGTCGCTGACGATCGAAGCGGGCGATATTTACGGCTTCATCGGGCACAACGGCGCCGGCAAAACGACGTCGCTGAAAGCGGCGTGCGGCGTGCTGGACTTCACCGAGGGTGAAATTTTCATCAACGGCATTTCCGTGAAAGAAAATCCCGTCGCTGCCAAAAAGGTGACGGCGTATATCCCCGATAACCCCGATCTTTATGAATTTATGTCCGGCGCGCAGTATCTGCGCTTCATCGGCGATATTTACGGCGTGCCGGCGGAGACGCGCAACGCCCGCATCGATACCTACGCGAAGATGTTTGAACTCGAAAACGACCTCGGCTCTCCGATCTCGGCGTATTCGCACGGCATGAAACAAAAGCTGGCGATCATTTCCGCGCTGATTCACGAGCCGAAGCTGCTCATTCTCGACGAGCCGTTCGTCGGACTTGATCCGAAAGCGGCGCACCTGCTGAAAACCGTGTTCGCCGAGATGTGTGCGCGCGGCTGTGCGATCTTCTTCTCGACGCACGTGCTGGAAGTGGCGCAGAAGCTTTGCAATAAGATTGCGATCATCAAAGAGGGCAAGCTGATCGTTTCGGGCAAGACCGAAGATATTGTCGGCGACGGCAGTCTCGAAGACGTGTTCCTCGAACTCGCCGACAAGGAAAGCGGGGAAGACGATGTCTGATTTTTGGGCGATTTATAAAGCGCAAATGCTGACGATGCTGGCGAACGGGAAAAACCGCCGCAAAAAGAAAGCTCAAAAAGCGGCATCGTTTGCCGGATATGCTTCCCTGTGGCTTCTCGTGCTGGCGATCGCCGGCGTATATGAATTCATTTACGCGGAAATGTTCGCTTCGATCGGCGCGCTGGACGTTTTTCCGGTCGTCATCATGGCGGCGGCGTCCTTGCTGACGCTGTTTTCGGGGCTTTCGCAAAACAAGAATCTTCTGTTCTGCGCGAAGGATCACGACCTGCTCTTTTCGCTTCCCGTGCCGGGCAGAACGATCATCGCGGCAAAGCTCGCCGCGCTCTATACGGCGGATATGGTCCTTTCTCTTTTGATCCTGCTTCCGTGCGGCATCTTTTATTCGATTTTTGCCGAGGGCGCGTCTCTGCCGCATTATCTCTTGGCGGCGTTTTTCGTGCCGATGCTCCCCATTCTGCTTTCTTCGGTGCTGTCGGCGCTGATCAGCTTTGTCGCGTCGCGGTTCCGCCGCACGAATATCGTCGGGACGATTCTCTATACGGCGTTTTTCGTTGTTTGGCTTGTCGGGATTTACAGCACGAGCTTTATGGAGGACGAGGAGCTGTTCGGGATGTTCTGGTCGCTTTCCGACAAGATCACGGGCGTTTACGTGCCCGCCAAATGGTTTGTGAACAGTTTCATCGGGAACCGTGAGCTTTCGTCGCTGCTTTTGTTCCTCGGTGTGAGTATCGCGGCGTTTCTGATCATCATTTTCGTCTTCGGAAAATTCTACGGAAAACTGCACGATGCGTTTTCCCGCCGCGCGGTGTCCGTGCGGTATCAGGCGTCGAGCGGGCAATCGAGCGTCTCCGCGACGCTCATCCGCAAGGATTTCCGCCGTTATTTCGCGTCGGGCGGGCTTTTGCTCAATCAAGTGACGGGCTCGATGATCCTCGTCGTCTTCACGATCCTGATCTTCCTCAAAGGCGACGCGCTGGCGACGATCGAGGGCGACACGCAAGCCGAGGTGATCGGAATCCTGACGGCGATCGCGCCTTACGTCTATTCGATGTTCTCGGTGATGTCGTGCTGCACGAACGTGGCGATCTCGCTGGAAGGCAAAACGATGGGACTCCTCAAATCGCTTCCCGTTTCTGCCGACACGATCCTCAGCGCGAAGCTCCGCTTCCATCTCATCATGAATCTGCCGCTCGTCGGCATTTGCTCCGCGCTCGCTGCGATCCGGTTGCAGTTCCCGCTTGTCAACGCGATTCTCATGATCGCGACGCCGTGCCTCTTCTCGTATCTGGTCGGCGTGGTGGGACTGCTCATCAATCTGAAAAAATACAATTTCAACTGGACGAACGAGGTCATGGTCGCCAAAAACAGCTTCCCTGTCGGGATGACGATCCTCGGTGGCTTCGGCGTCGGATTGCTTCTGACGGGGCTTTCCGTCTTCTGCTGGCTCGTGCTCGGCGATCTCTCCGCTTATGTGATGGGCTTCGGTTCGCTCGTCGTGCTGACGGCGGTGACGATCCTTTTGCGGCGGCTTCTCGCCAAACGCGGCGAAGCGTGGTTTACCGCGATCGAAAGTTAATTTTTCTCATAAACAAAAGCGGCGCAGGTTTTCCTGCGCCGCTTTTGCGGAAGCAATATGAAATCCAAAAAACTGGTTTGTGCTTTACTCTTCTTCTTCCGCAAATTTCTTTGCGTCTTCGATGATCTTCTGCGCGTTGAGCGCGGGCACTTCTTCGTAATCCTCAAACGCGAGCGTGTATTTGCCGCGTCCCTGCGTGATCGCGCGGAGCTGGATCGCGAAGTCGGTCATTTCGCCCATCGGGACATCCGCTTCGACGACCTGCTCGCCCTTCTTCTGTGTCGGATTCATGGTCAGCACACGGCCGCGACGCTTATTGATCGCGCCGAGGATATCGCCGAGCATATCGCTGGGCGCATAGACAAACAGCTTGCCGATCGGTTCGAGCAGAACGGGGTTCGCTTTCGGCAGACCTTCCTTATATGCCAGGGAAGCCGCGATCTTGAACGCCATTTCGGAGGAGTCGACGGGGTGATACGAGCCATCGTAGAGGTCCGCTTTGAGGTTCACGACGGGATAGCCGGCGAGAACGCCCTTCTGCATCGCTTCGAGGATACCCTTTTCGACAGCGGGATAGAAGTTCTTCGGGACGGAGCCGCCGACGACGGACTGCGTGAATTCGAGTCCGGGCTCGGTGCTCGGGGAGAAGCGCATCTTGACGTGACCGTATTGGCCGTGACCGCCGGACTGCTTCTTATGTTTGCCTTCGATATCGACGAGCTTCTTGATCGTTTCGCGGTAAGCGATGCGCGGCGCGGAAAGATCGACGGAAACGCCGAAACGGGATTTCAGCTTGGAAACCACGACGTCGAGGTGGATGTCCGCCTGACCGGAGATCAGAAGCTGTTTGGTCTCGGGGTTGTTTTCATATTTGAGCGTGCGGTCTTCTTCGAGCAGACGCGCGATGCCCTGCGAGATCTTATCCTCGTCGCCTTTTGCCTTCGGCGCGATCGCCATCTGGTAGAAAGACTCGGGATAAACGATCTGCTTATAGGGCTTCGCGTCTTCCGCAGCGGAAAGCGTATCGTTCGTGTTGGTGGCGGCGAGCTTCGCCGTCATGCCGAGATCGCCCATCGAGAGCATATCCACTTCGGTCTGCTTTTTACCGCAGATCGTATAGATATGCGCAAGGCGCTCGGTCTGTCCGTTCGTCAGGTTCTTGACGGAGGTATCTTTATACAGTTCGCCGCTCATGACCTTGAAGAAGGACATCTTGCCGACGAACGGGTCGGCGATCGTTTTGAAGACGAACAGGGAAGCGGGGCCGTGCTCTTTGAGCGGAGCTTCGACTTCGGTTTCGCCGTCCATGACGATCTCGGCTTTGTGATACACGGGGCTCGGGAGCGTATCGACGATGATATCCATGAGCAGATTGATGCCGCAGAGGTTCGTCGCAGAGCCGCAAACGACGGGCGCGATCTCGCCGGAAAGAACGCCGGAGTGGAGCGCTTTGACAACTTCTTCACGCGTCAGCTCTTCGCCGGAGAAATATTTTTCCATCAGCGCTTCGTCGGTGCCGGCGACGGCTTCGTAAAGCATATCGCGGCAGGTATTGATGCGCTCTTCATTGCCGGCGGGAATGGCGATCTCTTTGCCTTCGGCGCCTTTTCCGAAGCCGACCGCGCGCATTTCGATCAGGTCGAGCAGACCGGTGATCTTATCGCCGTCCACGAGCGGGATGATGACGGGGCAGACGGACGTGCCGAACTGCTCGTGCATCTGATTGAAGACGTGTTTGAAGCGGGCTTCGGGATCGTCGCATTTATTGATGAAGAACGCGCGGGGCATGCCGCTTTCGCTGACGCGATCCCATGCGATCTCGGTGCCGACCTCGACGCCGGCCTTGCCGTCCACGACGATCAGCGCGCTGCCTGCGACGCGAAGCGCCTGCACGACCTCGCCTGCGAAGTCGAGGTATCCGGGCGTGTCGATGATGTTGATTTTCGTGCCCTTATAGGTGAGCGGGGCGACGGAAGCGGAGAGCGTAAATCCTCTTTTGATTTCCTCGGGATCGTAGTCGCAAACCGTATTGCCGTCCGTCGGGTTGCCGAGACGGTCGGTGCCTTTCGTCAGAAACAGCATCGCTTCCGCGAGGGAGGTCTTTCCGCTGGCGCCGTGACCGAGCAGGCACACATTGCGGATGTCTTTCGAGTGAATCTTTTCCATTATGGTATCTCCTTTATCATATTTCGCATTCAAAGGCGCGGGACATTTTTTGCCTAACACATTTATTATAATCGGAAAGATTCTTTTATTCAAGACCTTTTTTGCATTGAACACCATTTTTCAAGAGAAATTTGGCGGAATCTTTTGTGAAAAATAGACAAAAAGAAAGGGGGCGTGTCGTTCGCCCCCGCAAAAAGAGCCGATTTTTTCGGGATTCGAGTTGACACCCGCGTGCACTTGTGGTATACTATCCGTCGGACGGGAATGCCCGTCCGATCACGGAAAAACGATCCGCTTCCGCGGGTCGGAACGGAGGAAAACTATGGTTGTCACGAAAGAATCCATCATCGGCGACGTGCTCGACTTTGACGGCGAAACGGCAAAATTTTTCATCGAGATCGGCATGCACTGCCTCGGCTGTCCCGCGTCCCGCGGCGAAAGCATCGAGATGGCTTGCGCGGTCCACGGAACGGACGCTGACGCGCTGGTGAAGGCGATCAACGACTATTTTGCCGCGAAAAACGCTTAATTTTTCTCAAAAAGGGTTGCTTCGGCGGCCCTTTTTTCATTTCTTGTTCGTTTTATTCGGTGGAAATTGAAAAAAACGGAAATTGATTCTTGACGCGGTGTCGGTTTTTTCGTATAATAAAAGAAATCATCGGCGGTTTTCGACTTTTTTCTCGCCGGACGCGGCGAAAAAAACAAAATTGCGAGGATATGGCATGAAGCAGGAAAAGACGAAAAAAACGAAGACATGGAGACGGCCGCGCCATCGGTTTTTCCGCGCGCTGGCGGCGATCGTTCTGGCGCCGTATTGCAGATGGCGATACGGTCTGCGGTGGACGCGTTTCAAAGAGCAGGGCAAGCGGGCGTATTTCATCCTGATGAATCATCAGACGGCGTTCGACCAGTTCTTCTCGGGGCTCGTGTTTCGCGGCGCGACGTATTACGTCGCGTCCGAGGACCTTTTTTCCAACGGATTTGTTTCGTCGCTGCTTCGGTATACCGTCGCGCCGATCCCGATCCGCAAAAGCTCCTCGGACTATAAGGCGGTCGTCAACTGTCTGCGCGTCGCCAAAGAGGGCGGCACGATCGCGATCGCGCCCGAGGGCAATCGGACGTATAGCGGCAGAACGGGCGACATCAAACCGACGATCGCGCCGCTCGCGCGCAAGCTGCATCTGCCAATCGTGATCTTCCGCATCGAGGGCGGCTACGGCGTGCATCCGCGTTGGAGCGACGTCAAGCGCAAGGGCAAAATGTTCGCTTACGTCAAACGCGTGATCGAGCCGGAAGAGATCGACGCGATAAACGACGACGGGCTGTATCGGACGATCTGTGACGAGCTTTACGTGGACGAAGCGGTCGCCGATCGCACGTTTTTCCACAAAAAAAGCGCCGAATATCTCGAACGCGCGATGTTCGTCTGCCCGGACTGCGGGCTTTCCGAATGGGAAAGCCACGGCGACGTGATCGCCTGCAAAAAATGCGGCAGACAGGTGCGCTATCTGCCGACGAAGGAACTCGAAGGCATCGACAAGCCGTTCCCGTTCCGCTTCATCGCGGACTGGTATGATTATCAGGAGAATTTCGTGCGGGCGCTCGACGTTTCGCCCTACCTCGAAACGCCGATGTATGAAGAAAAAGCGACCTTCTCCGAGGTCATCGTCTATCGCAGAAAGCAAGTGCTGGCGAAAGACGCGACGCTCCGCCTGTTCGGCGATCGCTACGAGATCGAATATGATGGCGAAAATCACGTGTTCCCGTTCACCGGGGTGCGCTCGGCGACGGTGCTCGGCAGAAACAAAATGAATTTCGTGTTTGACGCGAAGCTCTATCAGGTGCGGAGCGGAAAACGCTTCAACGCGCTCAAATACGTCAATATGTTCTACCATTTCACGGCACAAAACGGAGGCGATCCAAATGACAAGTTTCTCGGACTTTAAGGTGTGGGGCTTTCTGAACGTTCTGCTCGTGTTGTTCGCGTGCCTTCTGCTCGCGAATCTGCTGAAAAAATCCGTGAAATTTCTCCGCTATTCTCTGATCCCGACGTCGGTGATCGGCGGTCTGTTCGCGCTACTCGCGGCGATCATTTACGAAGCGGTGACGGGACAGGAAAATCTGTTTGACACGGCGTTTTTCGGCGGCAACGGCTCCGCGGTGCTGGAAATGCTGACGTATCACGGGCTGGCGCTCGGGTTTATCGCCTCGACGCTCCGCCCTGCCACGCAAAAATTCACGAAACAACGTAATATCGAAATTTTCAATACGGGCGTCACGACCGTCGCGACGTATCTGATGCAAGGCGTTTTGGGACTTGTCATCACGATCGCGGCGACGCTGATCCTGCCCGACTTTTTCTCCGGCGCCGGTGTGCTTCTCCCGTTCGGATACGGACAGGGCACGGGACAGGCGCTCAACTACGGCAATATTTATGAGCAGGAGCACGGGTTTGCCGGGGGCAGAAGCTTCGGACTGACGATCGCGGCGCTCGGCTTCATCAGCGCGGGCATCGGCGGCGTCATTTATCTGAACGTCCTGCGCAAAAAGGGACGTATCACGTTTTCCGAGGAGGACGTCACGGATGCGATCAACGGCGAGGCGATCCAGAATCCCGACGAGGTGCCGATGAACGGCAGTATCGACAAAATGACGATCCAGCTCGCGATCATCACGGTCACCTACGGACTCGCATTTCTCGCGATGCGCCTGCTCGGCGGCTTGCTCGGCGAAAACCTCAAAGCGACGATCTTCGGGCTCAACTTCCTCTTCGGCGTGCTGTTCGCGGCGGTCGTCAAGGGCTTGCTCGGCGCGCTCGAACGCAAACAGATCGTGCATAAAAAATATATCAATCCGTTCCTCATGACGCGGCTCAGCAACTTCTTCTTTGATCTGATGATCATCGCCGGCGTGGCGGCGATCCGTCTCGAAGTCATCAAAAAATATTGGTGGATCCTGCTTCTGCTCGGCGCACTCGGCGCGGCCGCGACGTATGGCTATAATCTCTTTATTGCGAAAAAACTGTTCCGCGGCTACGCCGACGAACAGTTCCTCGTGATGTATGGGATGCTGACCGGCACGGCAAGCACGGGCATCATCCTGCTCCGCGAAAAGGATATGGAATTCCAAACGCCGGCGGCGGACAATCTGGTCTATCAGAATTTCCCCGCGATCGCGCTCGGCTTCCCGATGATGATCCTTGCGACGCTCGCGGCGGAGAAGCCGCTTTTAACGCTCGGCATCACCGCGGCGTATTGGGCGGTATTGAACGTGTTGCTCTTCCGCTCGTTCCTGTTCAAACGGAAAAAGAACACGGAAAAGACGGATGGCTCGGAGCCGACCAAAACCGAATAACGAAACCCCCGAGGCGAGCGCCTCGGGGGTTTTTGTCAATTTGGTGAATTATACTATCAAGTGCAACACTTAGAAAAAAAGGAAGCTCACATGAATC
>CALEJO010000209.1 GCA_937898155.1 uncultured Clostridia bacterium
CGGCAGCGCCCTCATGAAAACGCCCGCGCTGGCGGGAAAGATCATCGCGGCGCTCGTCCGCGTCTGCGGCGATGTTCCCGTGACGGCAAAGCTCCGACTCGGCTGGGACGACGCAAGCATCAACGTCGTGGAAATGGCGAAAATTCTCGAACAGAACGGTGTCAGCGCGCTTTGCATCCACGCACGCACGCGAGAGGAAATGTATGCCCCCGGCGTCCGTCCGGCGTTCATCCGCGCCGTCAAAGAAGCGGTGCGCGTGCCCGTGATCGGCAACGGCGATATCTTCTCCGCCGCCGACGCGGAAACGATGATCCGCGAAACGGGATGCGACGGGATCGCCGTCGCACGCGGTGCGCTCGGCAATCCGTGGCTCTTTTCGGAGCTTCTTGCCGCGCGGGACGGGACTGCCTTTTCGCCCCCGTCGAAGCGCGAAAAAATCAGCGTGGCGCTGGAACATTTTCGCGGCATGATCGAAGAAAAGGGCGAGCGGACGGCAGTCGCCGAAAGCCGTGCCGCCATCGCGTATTATACGAAAAACATGGCAGGCGCGGCGCGGGTGCGCGGCGCGATGAATTCCGCCGCGACAGCGGATGAAATCATCGCCATTTTATCGGAATTTGCGGAGGAAGCATAAATGAAACAATATCAGAAAATCGCGTTTCTCGGCGATAGCGTGACCGAGGGATGCTTTGAGCTTTATCCGACGGATTACGGGTTCGACACCGTGCGCCGTCCCGAGGACGGCTACGTGCAAAAGACCGTCTCGCTTCTCGCCGCGGCATACGGAAACGCGCCGGACTTTCGCAATTTCGGCAAAAGCGGCGCCAGCACGTTCGGCGGCATGACGCAGGTGGACGAAGCGATCGCCTATCAACCAGACCTCGCGGTCGCCTGCTTCGGACTCAATAACGTGACACAGCCGGAGGAACGCTTTTTCGCGGCGCTCGACGAGCTTCTTTCTCGGCTTTGCGCGGCGGTGCCGGACGTGATCTATCTGACGCCGAACCGTATGAATACCTATTTGCATCCGAATCTCGGCGAATACGCGCGCAAGCTCGCCGTCGCCACGGCAGAAGCGCAAACGAGTGGCAAATTCGACCGCATGATGGAGGAAGCGCGCCGCATTGCGCTTCGGCACGGTGCGACCGTCTGCGACGGCTACGCGATGTGGTGCGAGATGGCAAAAAGCGTGGACGTGACAGACAAACTCCTCGTCAACTATATCAATCACCCGACCGCCGAGATGCACGACAAAACGGCAAGCCTTCTTGCGAAAACGATCTTAACGGCATAAAAAACGCCCCCGATCCCGGGGGCATTTTTATGCTCATTTAATCTTCCGCTTCGTCGTCCGCGGCGTCCGCCGCGATCAGATCTTCCTCTTTCGGATTCTTTTTGTTAGACAGCACGCGGATATCATCGACAACGTATTGACGGATCACGGCATGCTCGCCGGCAAAGCGAACTTTCACGAGTCCCGCCAGCGGATTCACCTCGCATACGTTTCCGCGCCCATCCGGCGTTTCGACGTAGCTCTCCATCTTCGGCATCTTTTTCAGTTCTTCTTCGTAGATCTCATGCTCATAGCGCAAGCAACACATCAGCCGCCCGCACGCGCCGGAAATTTTCTGCGAATTGAGCGAAAGATTCTGCTCCTTCGCCATTTTGATCGAAACCTGCACGAAGTCGGGAAGAAATCTCTTGCAACAAAACGGCATCCCGCAAACGCCGAGCCCACCGATCATTTTCGTTTCATCGCGAATCCCGATCTGACGCAGTTCGATGCGGGTGCGGAACACGGAAGCGAGACTCTTGACAAGCTCGCGGAAGTCCACGCGCCCGTCCGCCGTGAAATAGAACAGCAGTTTGCTGTTGTCGAACGTATATTCCACCTCGACGAGCTTCATATCGAGCTTGTGCTCGGCGATCTTTTCCACGCAAATTTTTGCCGCTTCTTCTTCCTTGCGCTTATTTTCCTCGTATTTGCGGTCGTCGTCCGCCGTCGCCGCGCGGAGTGCGGGACGGAGCGGAAGTACGACTTCTTTTTCGGAAATGCGACGGTTTCCCACGGACACGAATCCGTATTCGAGCCCGCGCGCCGTCTCCACGATGGCGCGGTCGCCGTCCGCGTATTGTTTTCCCTGCGGATCGAAATAATAGACCTTGCCGCCCTGCTTGAAGCGGACGCCGATGATCTCATAAAATATCTCCTCTTTCGTCTCTTCGGAGGCGTTTTCGAGAAGTTCCGTTTCTTCCGGTCTCATCTTTTTAACCTTTCTGTATAGGATTTATGCGTGCCATAACGCGACGGCGAGCTTCATACCCGCCAGCGCCGTCGTGGGATAAAACATTGCGTCGTTGCGGACGCGGTTGACCGCCTCCGCGGAAGTCGCGACGGTCTGCGTCGCAAACTGCATGGAATAGCGAAGCGCCTCATCGGGATCGAAAAATTCGGGGCGGTCGCCGTCAAGATAGCGCGCCCGCGCGAGGTCGCGATACGCCGCGAGGAGCGCGTCCGTCAACGCATCAAGTTGTTCTCTCGTCTGCAAAAACTCGGCAAAAAGCCGCAAAAAAGACGCGTAAGACGCGTGCGCCGCCTGCGCCTCGACCACCGATTTTGCCATACGATACGCGGCAAATGTCTCGTCCCCGTCACGCAAAAGCGCACGAAGACGCCCGATCGCGCCCTTGGCGGAACGGACAGCGAATGAAAGCTTCTCGTCCGCGCCGTCTTTCGCAAGCCCGTTTTCGACCGCGTAGGCGCGGAGCGCGTCCTCCGAGAATGTTTCGAGCGTGATCTTCTGCACGCGGGAGCGGACGGTCGAAAGCATCGAAAGGCAGTTTTCGCAAAGTAAAATCAAATAAACGTCGTGCGGCGGCTCCTCGATCACTTTCAAAAGCGCGTTCTGCGCCTGCACGGTGATCGCGTCCGCCTCGTCGAAAATGAACATCTTGAACGAAAGCTCGCTCGGCGTCAGATAGACGGTCGAAAGAAAAGAACGCACGGCGTCCACGCCGATCGTCTTTTTTCCCTCTTCCACGGAGAGCATCCGCACGTCGGGCGACGCGCCCTCATAGATGCGGCGGCATTTCGCTTCGACGTCTTCCCCACCGTCCCGCAACGCGAGCGCGGCGGCAAACGAAAGCGCAAACGTCTTTTTTCCGCCGCCTCTCGGCGCTTCCAAAAGATACGCGTGCGAGCATTTACCGGCGTCGATCAGCGAGCGAAAAAGCGAGACGCGGTCTCGATTTCCCGTGATACGGTCAAACGGTTCCATTAAAAGCAGAAGAAGTTTTCCACGTTCAAAATGAACACGGTCGCGCCGCCGACGCTGACGCTCATCTGAGAATCGGCGGGCGTGTTCTGGATCGGCATCGCCGTCGGGATGCTCTTCACGCGCTTTTTGCTGTTCTCACGAATAATGTCCAGCGCCCGTTCGACGCGTTCTTCCTCGACGCCGACGAAAAACGTGGAGTTTCCGTTCATCAAAAAGCCGCCCGTGGAGGAAATTTTGGTGATATGATACCCCTCGGACGTCAGCCCCGTATTGACAAAATGGGCATCGTCGTTATTGACGATCGCGATAATCAGTTTCATAAAACCCCTCCGAAATCCGTAATTTTGTTTATTATAACAAAAAATTAACCGTTTGTCAACGAAAACGGTGCGAAAAACGACCGCGCGGCATAAAAAAAATCCGGCGTCGCCGACGCCGGAGGATGCGGTCAATGCTTCGGATGACCGCGAAACAAAAGCGCAAAGAGATAGCTGAAAACGATCGCGCCGGCGATGCCGCCTGCGGTGCCCGTCAGCCCGCCGAGAAGCGCGCCGAACAGTCCGTTTTCGTCCACCGCCTTTTTCACACCCGTGGCGAGCGCGTATCCGAACCCCGTCAGCGGAATCGTTGCGCCGCTGCCGGCGAAATCGACGATCGGCTGATAGACGCCGAAGCCCGTCAGAATGACGCCGAGGCAGACGTATAAAACGAGAATCCGTGCAGGTGTCAGCGCCGTTTTGTCGATCAGGATTTGCGCGGCCACGCAAAACAGCCCGCCGACCGCAAACGCTTTCAGTAAATCAAGAAGAAATTCCATCGTGCTCCGTCCTTTCCGTGCTGATGCGGACCAAATGCGCGATCCCGGGGATCGTCAATCCCTGCTTGATGCTGTCCGCGTTCATCAGCGCCCCCGTCGCGAGATATAAAATGTCGTGCAATTCTCCCTTGCGGAAGCGGCGCAAAATCGGTCCGCAGAGGATCGAAGCACTGCATCCGCATCCGGAGCCGCCACCGTGCGTATCCTGCGTTCCGGCGCTGTATAAAAGTAAGCCGCAGTCTTGATAAACACGCTTCATATCATATCCCGCCGCGCCCATGAATTCCATAACGATCGCGTGCCCCTCTTTGCCGAGATCGCCCGTCAGAATGAGATCGAAATCGGTCGGCTTCTTCCCCGTTTCGGAGAAATATTTTTCGAGCGTGTCGATCGCCGCCGGCGCCATTGCCGCACCCATATTGTTCACGTCGCAGATTCCTTTATCCACGATGGTGCCCGGCAAAACCTCGCGCACAAACGGACCGTTTCCGTCCGCGGTCAGCACCCACGCACCCGCCGCCGTCGCCGTCCATTGCGCGGTCGGTGCCCGCTGTCCGCCGTATTCGAGCGGAAAGCGAAATTGCCGCTCCGCCGAGCAGAAATGCGACGAGCTGACCGCCGCGCAGCAGTCGAAATATTCCGCCGAGATCATCAGAGAAGCCAGCATCGTGCCTTCGGCAAACGTCGAGCAAGCGCCGTAAAGCCCGAAATACGGCGTCGAAAATCCGCGCAGTCCGTAAGCGGAGCCCGTGCATTGATTGATCAAGTCTCCCGCGAAGATCGCTTGGAGCGCATCGGGGCTCATTTTACCGTTCGCCAGCGCGAGATTGAGCGCGAGCCGTTGCATCTCGCTTTCGGATTTTTCCCACGTGTCCATGCCGAAGCGGTTTTCTTCGTCGTGAAGATCAAAATCCGCCCCGTAGGGCCCGTCGTGCTCTTTTTTGCCGACGACCGTGCCGGAGGAATGGATCGTCGGCGGTCGGCGAAGTCGGATCACGCTCATTTCATCACCCCGCAAAGCCAGTAGATCACGCCGTAAACCGTCGAGGACAGCACGCCGTAAACAAGGACGGGACCTGCGATCGTGAACATCTTCGCGCCGACGCCCATAATGAGCCCCTCGCTTTTGTCGTCGATCGCGGGCGCCGCCATCGCGTTGGCAAAGCCGGTGATCGGCACGAGCGTTCCCGCGCCGGCAAACCGCGCGATCTCGTCGAAGATGCCGAGTCCCGTCAAAAGCGTCGCCAGAAAGATCAGCGTGACCGAGACGAGCGGGCGCTTCATCTCCTCGGACGCGCCGAGCATCGCGTAAAGCCGCGTCAGCGATTCCGCCAGCGCGCAGACAAACCCACCCGTCAAAAATGCGCAGAGGCAGTCTTTGGCGAGCGGAGACTTCGGCGCGTGGCTTTTGACATATTGCTGATAAGTTTTCGGGTCCGTATTCATAAAAAACTCCTTTTTCTGTCGTTATTTCTATTGTTCGACACGCCGCGTGACTTATACGTGACAGATTTTTGCAAAAAAATACGAAATTTCATTTGACTTTTTAGGAAAATGTGATACAATAGAAAGGTAAAGTGTAAACGATAGCGGATCACACTTTCAAAAAACTATTTGCTATCGAGAAAAGGAGACGACTATGCCTTATAAAATCGACGAAGAAAAATGCCTTGGATGCGGCGCGTGTGCCGACGGTTGCCCCGTCAGCGCGATCTCCGAGAAAGACGGAAAATACGTGATCAATCCCGATGAGTGCATTGATTGCGGCGCGTGCGCGGGCACTTGCCCCGTGGAAGCTCCGAGCGAGCAGTAATACATCCGAAAGCGGATATCCGCCGAAAAAAGTCGACTTGTTGCAAAACAAGTCGGCTTTTTTTGAAAAAATTTTCCTGCGAGGGCTTTTTTTTCTCCTAAAAACGTAGTATAATAGAAATAACCATTTCCATCGAGGAGTATCGTATGAAGCAAACGAATCGTCAAAATAAGATCGTGCCCGTTTTGCTCGGCGCCGATCTGAACTGTTATAGCGTCGCACGCGCGTTTCACGAGGCGTTCGGCGTTTGTTCGTTTGCGTTCGGACGGTATTCCCTCGGCACCGTCGCGCACAGCAGTATCGTCCGGCTGACCGTCGTGCCCGACCTGACGGAAGACGACGTGCTTTTGCGGACGCTTTCCGATTTCGCGGACGCGCATCCGGACGATGACCTCTATCTCGTCGGTTGCACCGACGCCTATGCGGAACTGATCATCCGCCACCGCGGCGTGCTTTCCGCGCGGTATTTTTGCGCTTGTCCCGACGTCGCCCTCCTCAATTCGCTCGTTTCCAAAGAATCGTTTTATCGCGTCTGCGAACAATCCGGCGTAGCGTATCCGCGCACCGTCGTTCTGCACGGCGAAGAAGACACGGCGCTTCTGCGCTCACTTCCGTTTTCCTATCCCGTCATCGTCAAGCCATCTAGCTCGATCCGATACTGGGAGCACCCGTTCGACGGCATGAAAAAGGTCTATCGCGCGGCTGACGCCGACGAGGCGGAAGCCATTGTCCGTGCGATCTTCGGCTCCGGCTACGACGATTCGATCATCGTGCAGGATTTCATTCCGGGCGACGATTCTGGGATGTTCGTTCTGACCGCGTATTCCGATCAAGATGCCAAGGTGCGCATGATGGCGCTCGGGCACGTTTTGCTGGAAGAGCACACGCCGAAAGGACTCGGCAATCACGTCGCCATTCTCACGGAATCTCACGAGGAAGTGATCGAACCGCTCAAACGCCTGCTCGAAGAGATCGGCTATACCGGTTTTTCCAATTTCGATATCAAATTCGACCCGCGCGACGGAAAATTCAAGGTCTTCGAGATCAATCTCCGCCAAGGCAGGAGCAACTTTTACGTGACGAACGCGGGCGTCAATCTCGCTTCTCTTCTCGTGCGCGACCGCGAGCGTTCGTTCGGCGACGAAATGATCCTCGTGCGCGACGCTTCGTTCTGGCACACCGTTCCGATGAAGATCGTCTATTCGTATCTCCGCGACGACGAAACAAAAAAGAAAGTGACATCTTTGATGCGGAAAAAGAAAGGCGGCACCTCGCTTTTCTATCGCTATGACCTCATCCGTCATCCGTTGCGTCTTGTGTATGTCCTCGCGCATAACAGGCGATATTATCAAAAATATCGGCTCTATCCTTAAATCATTCGGAGGCAATTATGTCCAAAACCCTCGGCATCCTCGGCGGACTCGGTCCGGCGGCGAGCGTTTATTTTTACCGGCTGATCACGGAGCATACGCGCGCCGCGAAAGACCAGGATCACTTAAATATCGTTTTGTTCAGCGGTGCCGACATTCCCGATCGGAGCGAATTTATCCTCGGCAAAAGCGATCGCTCGCCGCTCCCGCTGATGAAAGAGGATATCCGCAAGCTCGTTTCCGTCGGCGCGGAGGTCATCGCCGTGCCATGCAATACCGCGCATTATTTTTACGATGAGTTGGAAGCGTCCTCGCCCGTTCCCGTCATCAATATTATCCGCGAAACGGTCGCGCTCGCCAAAGCGAACGGCGCAAAAAAGGTCGGCGTGCTCGCCACCTCCGGCACGATCCGAGCGGGCGCGTATCAAAAGATATGCGCGGATGTTTCGCTCGACTGCGCCGCGCCGTCTCCGGAGAACGAAGCGGCGCTGATGGAGATCATTTACGGCAGCATCAAGCAGGCGCTCCCGCCGGACACCGCCGCATTTCTGCGGATCGCGGATTCGCTCCGCGCCGACGGGTGCGATGTGATTCTGCTCGGCTGCACCGAGCTTTCGCTGATCGTGGAAACGCCC
>CALEJO010000210.1 GCA_937898155.1 uncultured Clostridia bacterium
TGATCTTTCTTGCGTTTTTGATGAAGCTCATCTGCGGCAGACGCATTTTCAAGCTCACGCTGATTGATTTCTGCGTTTTGGGATTTGCCCTCTTCGTCATTTCGGGCGGCATCTTCTCCGTTAGCACTTCCAGCATTCCGAAAATGCTGGTGTATGCTTGCTTTTTGCTCGGTTATTTCCTCGTGAAAAACATCGTGCGCTCGTCCTCGCTTTCGCACCGCTGTCTCTGCGCCGCCGTCGGTTCCGTCGTGCCGGTTTCGCTTTACGGGCTTTACCAGAATTTCTTCGGCACGCTTTCGACGACGTGGCAGGATACCGCGATGTTTGCCGATATCCGCGGAAGAGCGGTCTCGACCTTTGAAAATCCGAACGTGCTCGGCGAATTTCTGATTCTTCTCCTTCCGGTCGCGCTCGCCCTCATGATCGCGTCAAAGCGCGCCAACGAGCGCTTCTTCTTCCTGATCGCCGCCGCGCTCGACTGCGCCTGCCTCGTATTCACCTGGTCGCGCGGCGCGTGGCTCGGCTTCCTCATCACGTTCGTGCTGTTCCTCTGCCTCTATGATAAGCGTTTCTTCGCGGTCGGCATTTTGCTTGCGCCGCTCTGCGTTTCTCTCTTGATGCTCGGCGCCGAAACGTCCGTCGTCCGGCGGATTTCCAGCATCGGCAGCGTGGCGGACAGTTCCACCTCCTATCGCTTCGGCATCTGGCGCGGCGTTTTTGCCATGCTCGGCGATGTTTTCCTCTTTGGCATCGGCATCGGCGAGGGCGCGTTCTCGCGCGTTTATCCGTTCTATTCCCTTTCGGGCATCGAGGCCGCGCCGCACAGCCACAATCTTTATTTGCAGATCGTGACGGAAACAGGGCTCTTCTCCCTCCTGCTCTTCCTCGCCGCGATGTTCTTCTTTATTCAGCAGTCACTTTCTTATGCCAAGCGTTCCGCTTCGGCGGAAAGCCGCGTGATCTGCCTCGGCATTCTCTGCGGCATTCTCGCGTTTCTTATTCAGGGCGCGACGGACTATGTTTTCTATAATTATCGGATCTTCTTGCTTTTCTGGCTCCTCGTGGGGCTCGGTGTCGCGCACGTGAACACCTCGGAAAGCTCGGAAGAAGCCCAGGAAATTTACTAATTCAGCGCAAAAGGAGCACAGTATGGCAAACAACAACAAGACTCGCTTCAATTTCGTGGATGTTCTCGTCATCCTCGTGATCTTGGCGATCATCGGCGCATCGGTTTTGCTGATTCTGAACCGGGACGACCTATTGAATCTCGGCGAAGAGGTCCCCGTCGAATACGTTGTGCGTATTTCTAAGGTCAAGGCGGACTATCTGCCGCTGATCAAAGAGGGCGAAACGGTGAAAAATTCATCGGACGGCAAAGAAATCGGCACGATTCTCTCCGTGAAAACGGAACCGTCTCCCGTTTACGGCGACACGGCGATTTCCGATGGAAATAACGGTCTGACCGTTTCGCTCGGTGAAGCGGAGGATTCTTTTGACGTTTACGTGACGATCAAAACCGATGCTTCGCGCGATCAACGCGGCATCCTTTCGACGGATGGCATCCGTCTGCTCGTCGGCTCGACCGTCTATTTCAAGATTCCGTCCTTCACGTCCGTCTCGTTCATCACGAGCGTGAAAAGCAATTAAGGAGGGCTCTTATGGCAAACGAAACCACCTCTCAAAAATCGGGATTTCACGTTCTCGACGCGTTCATTTTTCTGCTCGTGGCACTCTGCATCGCCGCGATCGTGATGCGCATCGTGCAAACGTCCGTCCGAAAAGAACAGTTTGAAACGACATCGGTCACCTTCTCCGTCATCGACGTCGCGGAGGATACCGCAAAGGCGCTTCATGCGGGCAGCACGGTCTATCTCGCTTCCAATAACGACAAGATCGGCTCGATCAGCACCGTCACTTACGGTCCCGCGACGCTCTCCGCCAAAGACGAAAACGGCAATCTCGTTTCCGTCGCGCATCCCACGCGCAAAACGATCACGGGCACCGCGCTTCTGACAGGCATTTGGACCGACGACGGCTTTCTGATCAACGGCACGCTCCTCGCTTCCGCGGGCGCGACGGTGTTGATTTACACGAATGAAGTGGAATGCACGCTCACCGTTGAGAAGGTCGAACGCGCCGATTGACGACAAAATATCGGCTTTCCCACCCTTTTTTTCAAAAACCTATTGATTTTTTTCGCCGTTCTGGTATAATATGAA
>CALEJO010000211.1 GCA_937898155.1 uncultured Clostridia bacterium
AACCGCTTCAGGTCATCGACCATCACGTCTTCGGCGAGCCCTTTTTGCTCGCTTTCGCAGATGACGAGTGCATTTTCGGAAAGCAGATCGGCGTCATAAAGTTCCGCCAGAACCTGCGGCAAGAGCTTTTCCGCGTAGGGCGGATCGAGCAGAACGATGTCAAATTTCTCGCGCCCTGCGGACGATTTGATATATTGCTTCCAGTCCATGCAAAGGACATTGGATTTCTGATAGAGATGCGTTTTCTGCGCATTCGCGGTGATGACGGCGGTCGCGGCACGCGCGGAATCGACGAACGTCGCTTTTTCCGCACCGCGGCTGAGCGCTTCGAGTCCGAGCTGTCCGCTCCCGGCAAAGAGGTCGAGCACGCGGCGTCCCTCGATGTCGAATTGGATCGCGCTGAACAGCGCCTCTTTCACTTTGGAAAGCGTCGGGCGCGTCGCCTCGCCTTCTAAGGTTTGTAAAGTCATGCCTCTGGCACTTCCGGTAATGATTCTCATATGCTTATCCTTTCTTTTGGGTGTCGGCGAACTGCGCAAGAATCGCGTCGGCGATCGCTTGCGTAATGCCGGAGACGCCCGTCAGTTCTTCTTTGGTTGCTTGTTTCACGCCGCGAAGTCCGCCGAATCGGGCGAGAAGCGCACGGGCGCGGGACGCGCCGATGCCGGGGATTTCTTCGAGCACGGAATGGCGTTCCGTTTTGCGCTTGCCGGCGGTCATTTTGGAGATTGTGAAGCGGTGCACTTCCTCCTGAATTTGATAAATCAAGGTGTAGACCGGCTTTTCGAGTGCGATGGAGATCTCTCCGCTCTCGCCGACGAGGGCGCGCGTTTTGTGATGCTCGTCTTTGACCATGCCGAGCACCGGGATCGAGAAGCCGGCGGCGCGGACTTCGTCCGCCGCGACGGCGCGGTGCTGTTCACCACCGTCGATCAGCAGTAAGTCGGGGAGCACCGCGTCTTGCTCGCGCAGATGCGCGAGCCGCCGGCGAATCGCCTCGCGCATGGAGGCATAATCGTCGCGCCCCTCGGTTGAGCGGATGCGGAACAGGCGGTAATCGCTCTTTTTCGGTTTGGCACGCTCGTAAACGACCATGCCGGCGACGATTTGCTCGTCACCGAAATTGGAAATGTCGAACGCTTCGATGCGCTCCGGCACCGTTTCGAGCCCGCAGAGCGAGGCGAGACGGATGAGCGCGGTTTCGCTTTTTTCGGAGGATTCGGCATATTCCGCCGCGCGCTTTTGCGCGTTTTCTTTTGCCATATCGACGAGCCGTTTGATCTCGCCGCGTTGCGGAACGTGCAGGGAAATGCGCCCGCTCGCGTGCTCGGTGAGCCAGTCGGTGAGCGTCGCGGTGTCCTCCTCGGAAAGCGCCTCGCAGAGGTCGATCTCCTTCGGAATATACTCGCGGCGCAGATATAGCTCGCAAAGAAACGAGGTGATCGCGGCGCTGTCGAGGATTTCGCCGCCCGAGAAATAGAACAGCTCGGAGTCGATCAGCTTGCCGCTTCGGATATAGAAAACGCAGATCGCGGAGACCGGCTCGCCGACGAACCACGAGATGACGTCGCGTTCCGTTTCGGGATCGGCGACGACCTTTTGCTTTTCCGCAAGCTTTTGCACGGCGCGAATGCGGTCGCGATAGGAGGCGGCGGCTTCATAGGCGAGGTGCTCGGCGGCGTAATTCATCTTTTCCGT
>CALEJO010000212.1 GCA_937898155.1 uncultured Clostridia bacterium
CCAGATCCCCCTCCTCGTCCACGTTCACTTTGCCGACGACAAGCGTCTCTTCGCGCTCTGCCGCGATCTCCGAAAGGATCGGCGCGAGCATCCGGCACGGGCCGCACCACGTCGCCCAGAAGTCCAGCAAAACCGGCTTCTCCGCGCGAAGCACCTCGGTCTCAAAATTGTCTTTCGTAATGATGATTTCCGCCATTTCGGTCACTCCTTTGATTTGTAGTATAGCATACAGTGGCAAAAGCCCTCAAAATCCGGATCCGCGATCTGCTCGCGGAATTCTTTGCACATGCATTTCGTGTCGTCCGTCTGTTCGCGGCGGCACGGACAGTAGCCGCCCCGCTGTTTCAGCCCCTCTTTGACGACCTTGACAATCTCCTCGTCGGGATTGAGCGTGATTTTCATGGGCTCCTCCTATGCAGTATGTCCTCGATTGTGCGTCACGAATCGGACGACGGAATGAAATTTTCAAAAATAAACGTGCGGAATCTTTTCTTTGCCGCGCAAAGCTCCTCCTCGGAATGCAGCGTCCAGCAGATAGGAAACGCGCCGAGCGCCGTGCAAATGCGGCGGCACGGGTGACGTTCGCAGGTATACTCGTAGGAAACAAAATCGGGGCGCGCCATAAAGTTGAAAACGAGGTCGCCGAGCACGCGCATTTTCAGTTTATCCCCGCGGAACGCCGAAGCAAGCTGACCGCGGCAAACGTCCGGCCGGTGCTTGCGATACCAACGGAGCATCAGCGGATAAAACGACTGCACGAAATATCTGCCGTCGTAGCGCGAAAGGATCGCGTCCGCGGCTTCGCAGAGGCGGCGACAGGTCTCGCCGTCCGTGCATTTGAATTCGATCAGGAGCGGAACGCGCCCGTTCACGAGCGAAAGGAGCTCTTTGAGCGTCGGGATGCGCTCCTCCGTGCCGCCGAGGCGCAGCTCGCGCAGTTCCGCGAGCGTCTTTTCCTCGGGCTTGCCCGAAACGCCGCACATCCGATCCAGCGTGTCGTCGTGGAATACGACCACTTCGCCGTCCGCCGTGATGTGCAAGTCGGTCTCGATCATGTATCCCGCCCGCCACGCCGCGTCAAACGCCGCGAGCGAATTTTCCGGCGCGGCGGGCGACAGATCGTGCAGACCGCGGTGCGCGATGCGCTTTCCGTCGAGCGCCGCGAGGTGCGGATGACGCCGCGCCGCGGGAAAGATCAGGAACAAAAAGAGCAAGATCAGCGCGGCGATCACCGCGCAGCAAATCCAGACCGCCGTCATCTCAGTCCCCCACGTCGAAATGCTCGAGCGCCGTCTTCTTCGGCGCGGGCTTCGCGTCGCCGTGACGGACAAAGAGCATCGTGACAAATGCGAGCGCCACGAATACCGTCGCATACGGGAACAGCGTCGTCATGCCGAATTCATCCATAAAGAGTCCCGAGATGAACGGCGTGAGCGCCTGCGCCGCCATACTCGCGGCGTAATAGTAGCCGGTATATTTGCCGATATCGCCGCCGCGCGAAAGCTCGACGACCATCGGGAACGAGTTGACGTTGATCGTCGCCCAACCGATGCCGGCGAGCGCAAACATCAAATTCATCACGATCGCGCTCGATCCCACGCGCAAGAAGCACGCGACGCCGAACGCCGCCGTCAGCATCGTCACGCCGGCGAGGATCGTCTTTTTTCTGCCGACGCGCGACGAGATCAGCCCGACCGGCAGATAGGAGATCACCGCCGCCGCGTTGGCGATCAGAAGCGTCGTGCTGTAATCGAGGTCCAGCACGTTCGTCGCGTAGACCGAATATTTCGAGGTCACGGCGTTATAGCCGAAATACCAAAGCGCCACCGACGCGAGAATGAACAAAAGCGAACGAAGCTCGGCACGGGAAAGCTTTTTGCCGCCCTCTTGCGCTTCCTCCGGCTCCGCTTCGAGCGCGGTGCCCTCTTTTTCCGCTTCCGCCGCCCAAAGCGGCTCCTTCACGGTCAGCATAAAAACGACGAGCGCCGCCAGCATCACGCCGCCAACCGTCACAAAGAACGGCAGATACGAGCGGAATGTGTTGGCGATTGCGCTGTTATTGAACGCGAAGCCCATGCCGAGCACCAGAACGATCATGCCGCCGAGTGTCCCGAGCAGATTGATGATCGCGTTCGCTTTGGAGCGGAGCGGCTTCACCGTGACGTCGGGCATCAGCGCGACGGCGGGCGAGCGGAACGTGGACATGGAGATCAGCACGATGAGCAGAATCGCCATAAACCAGATCAGCATCGAGGGATTCTGTGCCGTCACGGTTTTGACGTATGCCTGCCGCGCCGGCACGACGTAGTTCGTATAGACAGCGTTCGTCACCGTTTTGAAGGTGCCGCCCTCCGCGTAAAGCACGGGAAGCGAAAGCGTTTCCCCGTCGCAAACGATCGTGTCCCCGATCGGAACATCGTAGCCCGTCGAGCGGTCGCGCAGGTAAAACACCTTGCCGTCGCTCGTCACGATGCTCGTTTTGTATTTGGACTCGATCGTCTGCTCCTCGCCGGAGATCGGTTTATACGTCAGCGAATCCGCCGAAAGCCGCGCCTCCTCGATCGAGGAGCGAATGGCAACAAACGCTTCTTTTTCATAGCGTTGCGCGAGCACGAATGAGTCGCCCTCCGGCGTCGTGAGCCCGTCCTGCGCCACCGCGTCGTAGACGGTTTCCAGCGCCTTCGCGTCGTCGATCGCCGAGACCTCGCGGATCGCGGCGAGCTGGGCGCCGTCCGCCACCGTCAGAAGCACGAACGTAGCCACCGCGACGATCGTCCCCGCCAGCACGAACGGTTTGCGCTTGCCCATTTTCGCGCGGCAGCGATCCGAAAGCGAGCCGAAAAGCGGCAGCATAAAGAGCGCCAGAATGTTGTCGAGCGCCATGACAATGCCGGACCACGCCTGCGGCAAGCCGAAATGATCGGTCAGAATCTTCGGAATGATCGTATCGTATGCCTGCCAGAACAGGCAGATCAGGAAAAAGGCAAAGCCCACAAGAACCGTGCGTTTGTAATTCAGTTTCATGATTTCCTCCCGCGACCGTTTTTTGTTTCAGTATAGCAGATTTCGCGGCAAAATGCAATTCTTTTTTCCGATTCCGTGCAGAAATTCCGCATTTTTCCGTCGTTTCTTGTGCAAAAAAGACAACACGACTTTTCAAATCCGACAACCAAAATGGGCTTTACTTTCGCTTGCGCTTATGATAAAATAGAAATAGATTGAGAAAGTATATTCTCAGTAGATTAAATTATGAAATGAGGAGTTTGTGATGAAAAAGATTTTGGCATTCCTGCTCGCGCTCGCAATGCTTACGCTCGTCATGGTAGCGGCCGGCTGCGGAGATACTCCCGCAGAGACCACCCCCGCCCCGGAAAAGACCGAGGGAACGACGACCGCCGCAGAGCAAACACAGGAGCAGACCAATCCGACAGAAACGACTGCCGAGACGACCGCCGAGACGAACCCCACGGAAACTACCGCTGCGTCCGTCGAAGAAACCACCGAATGGGTCTCCGATCCCCGCAAGGACAAAATGCCCGGCTTTGAAGACCTCGACTTCCACGGCAAGACGTTCACCTTCGAGACGGAAGACGACACCAGCACCGACGGTTGGTTCACCTTCAAGGAAGTGTATCCGGATGCTACCTTCACCGACGCGATCAGCATCGCGGTCCGTGAAAGAAACGCGCTCGTCGAGAAGCTTTATAACTGCAAGATCAACATGCTTCATTCCGCCGCTTGCGGCACATATGTGAACGCCGATCTGACAAGCCAGAAATACACCGTTGACTTCTATACCTGCGAATACGGCATGGAAGTATGCAAGATGTATAACGGCAATAACTACAACCTGCTCAACTACATCGAAACGACCAATCCGTGGTGGGATCAGCGGTTTGTCAACACCTATTCCATCAAAGACAACAACGGCACCAAGGCGCTTTGCAGCATCGTCGGCGACTTCTCGCTGTCCTCCTTCCGCGCGACGCACGCGCTGACGGTCAACAAGACGGTCTACGAAAACTGCGGCATCACAGATGACGTCTACGACCTCGTCCGCACGGGCAAATGGACGGTTGATAAATTCAGCGAAATGGTCAAACTCGCAAAGAACGACACCTCCGGCGACGGCAAATTTGCCTACGCGGACGGCGACACGATGGGCTGGGTGAGAACCGGTCACGCGTTCCGCGGTCTGTATTGCGGCGGCGGTCTGCCGATCGTCACCAACGATGACGGTGTGTTTCACTTCGCCATGGCGGATGCCGCCGACGAGTGGACGAGCATCGTGAATGCGGCGATCGACACGTGGGCTCAGGAAGGCACCGAAACGATCGGCTATACCAACGTTCGTCTGGCAATGGAAGAGGGCAAGACGCTCTTCGCTTCCGAGATCATCGCGATCGTGGAATATATGGTCGATGCCAACAACTTGTTCATCGGCTTCCTGCCTTATCCGAAGATTTCCGAAGCGCAGGAAAACTACGGTCACTACGTTGACAACCACCTCGCTCCTTACGGCATGCCGGTCAGCGTCACAAATCCTGAGCTTTCCGGTCAGTTCTTCGAGGTTTACGCATATCATTCGAGAGCGATCGTCCGCGAGGCGTTCCTCAATACGTATAGCTTCACCTACTGCACCGATGCGGAATCCTATGATATGCTGAATATCATTCTCGACAGCCGCACCTATGAGCCCGGCTATCTCTGCTGGTCCGACTTCGACGGCATCATCGGCACGATGGTCTCCGGCGGCACGAACAACGTGCAGGGCATGGCAAAGAGATACGGCACGACGTTCAACAACTACAACAAGAGTCTCGTTGACCGTATCACTGAGAAAGTCCCCAACTGATCCAAGAAAAGAATCAAGCGCCCGCGAAATTCGCGGGCGCTTTTTTCGCCGCTTTCCCCCGCTTTTCTTTACGAAAAGAAAAGCTCGGCAAAAGAAACGCGTCCGTGGTGCGCGAGGATTTGGTTTGCACAGACTTCAAGCCGTGCGGACGCTCCGCGCCGGCAGCGCACAAACTTTTCGCGCGTAGCGCCGGAAGCTCACCGCTTTTCTTTACGAGAAGAAAAGCTTGG
>CALEJO010000213.1 GCA_937898155.1 uncultured Clostridia bacterium
CAATTAATCCCTATGGCTTTACAAAGCTTGTAGGAGAGCAGCTTTTAAAGGATTACGAAAGAGCCTATGGAATAAAATCATGTATATTCAGATATTTTTGCGCAGCAGGAGATTCAAAGGATTCACTAATAGGTGAGGCTCATAATCCAGAGACACACCTCATTCCTTTGATTCTTCAGGTTCCAAACAACCAGCGTGAACTGATTTCTGTATTTGGTACAGACTACGATACGAAAGACGGAACATGCGTGAGAGACTACATTCATGTTAATGATCTTGCCCAGGCACATATCTTAGCCATGAAGTATTTAAGAAATGGAACGAGACGGAGCTGGATTCCTATCTGATCGAGATCACCCGCGATATCCTCGCCTACAAGGACCCCGACGGTACTCCGATCGTCGACAAGATCCTCGACACCGCCGGTCAGAAAGGCACCGGAAAATGGACCGGCATTGCCGCGCTCGACGAGGGCGTGCCGCTCACGCTGATCACCGAAGCCGTCTTCTCCCGTTGCCTCTCCGCGATGAAAGAAGAGCGCGTCAAAGCGTCCGGCATCCTCGGCGGTGACGTGCAGAAATTCACCGGCGACAAAAAAGCCGCGGTCGAAAAGCTCCGCCAGGCGCTTCTCGCCTCCAAGATCGTCTCCTACGCGCAGGGCTATACGCTGATGCGCCAGGCGGCGAAGACTTATGGCTGGAACCTCAACTACGGTGGCATCGCGCTGATGTGGCGCGGCGGCTGCATCATCCGTTCCGTGTTCCTCGGCAAGATCAAAGAAGCGTATGATAAGAACCCCGACCTCGACAACCTGCTCCTCGACCCGTATTTCTGCGGCAAGATGAAAGAGCTCGTTCCCGCATGGCGTGAAGTGGTCGCGTCCGCGATCACCGCAGGTGCGCCCGTTCCGGCGTTTGCGGCGGCACTCTCCTATTTCGACGGTCTGCGTTGCGGTCGTCTGCCTGCCAACCTGCTCCAAGCACAGCGCGACTATTTCGGCGCACACACCTATGAAAGAGTCGATGCGCCGCGCGGTGAATTCTTCCACACCAACTGGACCGGCAAGGGTGGCGACACCGCCGCTTCCCAGTATACCGTCTGATCGGAGGCAAAACCATGTTGACAGTCAAACAGAATTATAAATACGCGCTCGTCGTTCCGACGAGCATGGGCGTGCGTATCACGCCCGCCAACGGTCAGCCCGTCGCCGCGTCGGATACGTTCTTTATGCAGGCGACCAGCGCCGAAACCAACGTCGCCAGCATTGCGTCTTACCTCGGCATGCCGACGCACGTGCTCACCACGTTCGTCAAGGACAGCCCGATCGCCGCGTTCATCAAGCAGAATTTGCGCTCGCGCGGCATGACGTTCGAGGGCAAGGACGTCGAGCAAGGCGGTCCGTGGGGCTACCGTCATCAGTTCAATATCGCGGACAGCGGCTACGGCTCCCGCGGTCCCCGCGTCACAAACGACCGCGCAGGAGAAGTCGGCAGAACGCTCTCCGTCGAGGATTTCGACACCGAGCGTCTCTTCGGCACCGAGGGCGTCGGCATCCTGCACCTTTCCGGTCTGATCGCCGCGCTCTCCCCCGAGACGAGCAAATTCTGCCTCGCGCTCGCGCGCGCCGCGAAAAAATACGGCACGCTGATCTCCTTTGACCTCAACTACCGCGCGTCCTTCTGGAAAGGCCGCGAAGCCGAGCTTCGCGAGGTCTTCACCGAGATCGCGTCCGTCGCGGACATTCTCGTTGGCAACGAAGAGGACTTCCAGCTTTGCCTCGGCGTGCAGGGCCCCGAAGCAGGCGGCAAGGACATCGCCGCGAAGATCGACGGCTTCAAAGGCATGATCACCGAAGTCAAAAAGCAGTTCCCGAATGCATCCGCGTTCGGCACGACGCTTCGCCAGGTCGTCAACACCAATACGCACCTGTGGGGCGCGATCATGCTCGTCGGTGACGAGTGGCAGGTCGTGATGCCGCGTGAGATTCACGTGCTCGACCGCATCGGCGGCGGCGACGGATTCGTCGGCGGTCTGCTCTATGCCGTGCTCAAAGGCTGGGAACCGGAGAAATGGATCCAGTTCGGTTGGGCGACCGGCGCACTCGCGACGACGATGCTGACCGACTACGCACAGCCCGCAGATGAAGATCAGGTTTGGAGCATTTGGGGCGGCAACGCCAGAGTCAAACGCTGATTCGGGACACATTCATAAAAGCAAACCCCGCCGAAAAGGGACATTCCCTTTTCGGCGGGTTATTTTTAACATAATGAACTTTGAATTGCCGCTCATTATACTCCTAAAATATAAAAACCGTTATAAGATTCCGCTTTTTTCAGAAAATCCACCAAGCTTACGTAATCCAACGGTTTCTCCAATAATAATCGCCGGATTATATCCTTTGTCAGTGCCGGATTATAATAGTTGATACCATAAAGATCAACAACACCGCTTTGCAAATTGTGATATATTCCGCCGGTGAAAATTCGGCTATATATCATATAGAAATCATCTTCATCCGCATTTACATACAAGGAATCATCTTTCCAATATTCAATGTTGCGAACAGCAACCGAGTTTCGAAAGCGCCGCCGCCGTTTCCGCCGCGAGCGCCGCGTTGTTCAAAACGAGCTTGATGTTGGCAAAAAGGCTGTCCCCTCCTGTAATATCCTTGATTTTCGCGAGCAGGAACGGCGTCGTCTCCTTGCCGTGGATGCCGAGCGATTTTGCTTCGTCGATCGCGCGTTCGATCACGCGTTCGATCTCGTCCTTGTCCATCGAATATTCCTTGGGGATCGGATTCGTGACGAGCATCCCGCCGCGCAGACCGAGTTCTTCCTTGACGTGAAACACGCGTGCCAATTCCTCGGGCGTATCGAGGCGGTAGTCCACGGAAAAGCCGCTTTGGCGCGTATAAAACGCGGGAAGCTCCTTCGTGCCGTAGCCGATCACGGGAACGCCCTTGGTTTCGAGATATTCGAGCGTCAGCCCGAGGTCGAGGATGGATTTTGCGCCCGCGCAGATCACCATGACGGGCGTCATGGCGAGTTCTTCGAGGTCGGCGGAAATGTCCATCGTCGTCTCCGCGCCGCGGTGCACGCCGCCGATGCCGCCTGTGGCGAAAATGCGGATGCCCGCCATCGCGGCGATCATCATCGTGGTCGTCACGGTCGTCGCGCCGTCTTCCCCTTTGGCAAGCAAAACGGGCAGATCGCGTCGGGACGCTTTCGTCACCGACAGCCCTTTTTTGCCGAGATATTCGATCTCCTCCGCGGAAAGTCCCGCCTTCATTTTGCCGCCGATGATGGCGATCGTCGCCGGCACAGCACCGTGCTCGCGCACGGTTTTCTCCACCGTGAGCGCAGTCTCCACATTTTGCGGATACGGCATTCCGTGGGAAATGATCGTCGATTCAAGCGCCACCACGGGCTTGCCAACGGCAAGCGCTTCCGCCACCTCCGGCGCAATTTCCAAATAAGAATTCATCGTTTCTCCTTTATTCTTCCGCCCAAACGAGCGCACATTTGACTGCTTTTTGCCAGCCGGCGAGTCGCGTTTTTCTTGCTTCTTCCTCCATCGAGGGCGAAAAAACGGCGTCCACCGCCCAGTTTTTCCGAATGTCATCGAGGTCCGCCCAATATCCGACCGCAAGTCCCGCCAGATACGCCGCACCGAGCGCGGTCGTTTCGATGCACCGCGGACGCGAGACCTTGCAACGCAAAAGGTCCGATTGGAACTGCATCAGAAAATCGTTGATGCTCGCCCCGCCGTCCACTTTCAGATCGGTGATGGCGATGCCGGCATCTTTTTCCATCGCGCGTGCGATATCGTAGGTCTGGTACGCAAGCGATTCGAGCGTCGCGCGGACGAGATGCGCCCGCGAAAAACCGCGCGTGATACCGACGATCGTGCCGCGCGCGTGCTGGCTCCAATACGGCGCGCCGCGTCCCGTAAACGCGGGCACGACGTATCCGCCTGCCGTATCGGGAACCGATTCCGCATATTGACGGCTCTCTGCCGCCGAGGTGACGACGTCCAGCTCATCACGAAGCCATTGGATCGCGGCGCCCGCGACGAAGATACTCCCTTCCAGGGCATAGGAAATCTTGTCCCCGACGCTCGCGGCGATTGTCGTCACGAGTCCGTGCTGACTTTTCACGGGAACGGAGCCCGTATTCATCAAAAGAAAACAGCCGGTGCCGTAAGTGTTTTTCATTTCACCGGGCGCAAAACAGCATTGCCCGAACAGTGCGCACTGCTGATCGCCCGCCGCGCCGCCGATCGAGATTTCGCCCCCGTAGAGCGAAAACTCGCTCTTGCCGTAAAGCGCGGACGACGGCTTGACCGTCGGAAGCATACTCACCGGAATGTGCAGAATATCAAGCAACTCCGCGTCCCAAGAGAGCGTGTGGATATTGAAAATCATCGTGCGGCTGGCGTTGGTATAGTCCGTCACGTGGACGGCGCCGCCCGTCAGATTCCAGATGAGCCACGTTTCGATCGTGCCGAAGAGGAGCTCTCCCGCCTCTGCTCGCGCCCGCGCGCCCGGGACGTGGTCGAGAAGCCACGCGATTTTCGTGCCCGAAAAATAAGCG
>CALEJO010000214.1 GCA_937898155.1 uncultured Clostridia bacterium
ATCGCCGAGAATGAGGTTCGCGATCTTGCGCCCGACGCCGGGAAGCGTCAGCAGATCGTCCATATTGTCCGGCACGTTTCCGCCGAATTTATCGCAGATGATCGCGGAAAAATCGCGCAGATTCGCCGCCTTCACCTTATACACGCCGCAGGAAAAGACGAGTTTTTCGATCTCCGCGACGTCCGCCTTTGCCATGGCTTCCGCCGTCGGAAACCGCGCGAACAGGTCGCGGCAAACGAGGTTGACGCGCGCGTCTGTGCATTGGGCAGAAAGCCGCCCCATCACGAGAAGCCGCCACGGATCGCCGTGATATTCCAGCGCGCATTCCGCGTCCGGATAGCGCGCTTCAAGCGCCGTCACAACTTCGGCGGCGCGTTTCTTTTTTTCAGCGTCGGAAAGCATTTTTCACCTCAATAGTCGATCAAATCCGTCGGCAGAATCTCGAATTCCTCTTTCAGCATGCGGAAAAAGAGCGAAACGGGAAAACCGACGATATTATAGTAATCTCCCTCAATGCGTTCGACGAGCGACGCCCCTTTGGACTGGATCGCATAAGAGCCCGCCTTGCCCATCGGCTCGCCCGATTTCACGTAAGCGTCGATCTCGCGCTCGTCGAGCGCACGGAATTTGACGTCCGTGCGGCAGACGTCGCTCACGGTGCGGGCGCCGCCGTCGAAATATGTCAGCGTCAGCCCGGATAAGACCGCGTGCCACGAATCCGAAAGCATATCGAGCGTCAAAAACGCGTGCGTCGCGTCCTTCGGCTTGCCGATCACGAGCCCGTTATACACAACGACGGTGTCGCACGAAACGACGAGCGTGCCGTCCTCCGGTGTCAGCGCGGCACACGCCGCCTCCCCCTTGCGCGCGGAAACGATCCGCACGAATTCTTCGGGCGAAACCTCGTCCGTAACGTGCTCGTCCGCGTTGGGTGTCAGCACCGTGAACGGAATGGCGAGCGTTTCGAGAACCTCCCTCCGACGCGGCGAGGAGGACGCCAGAATTACTTTGATCTTCTTCATAAAATCACTCTCATAAACGTTTGAATTTTCCTTGCGGGGGCAGACGATTTTCGATTGCAAAAAGAATTTCGTCCACCTCGTCCGCGCTCTCACGTCCGTAAAGATCGCATGGGAAAACAATCCCGTAAGAGGCTTATCCGCCATATAGGTCGGCACGCTGTTGTAAAGCACGTTGCGATGCCCCGCCTCTTTCAGAACGGGAAATTCCGCGCCCGTCCGGTCTTTGAGCAAAAATGCGCGATTCCGACAAAAGTCGCACCCGTCGCGGTCACATTCCTTCGGCATCGTGTCGCGGATGATACACTTTTCGAGCGTCATCAGCGGCAGCCGTCCGTAAAGGATACAGCCCCGTGGGATCGACGACGGGATCGCCTCCGCGGCGGGAATTCCCACCTCGGGCGAAACGATCACCGACGCAAAGCCGAGCGATTCATAAACCGCCATGCTTTCGGCGTTATACAGATTCAGCCGCAGATCGCCGTGGATGGCAAAGCCCGCCCGTTTGGCGGCGCTTGT
>CALEJO010000215.1 GCA_937898155.1 uncultured Clostridia bacterium
AATGCGCATCGCCTGCCGATTGATCGCCTCCATCGAACGGAGGAGCGGCGTTTTTTTGTCAAGCGCATCGCCGCTATACGAGCAAAACGCCGTCGGAATGCAAAGCACGCCATCTTTGACGAACGCATAGGAGGTCGGGTCCCACGCGGTATAGCCGCGCGCCTCAAACGTCGCGCGCAAGCCGCCCGACGGGAACGAGGAGGCATCGGATTCGCCCTTGACAAGCTCCTTGCCCGAAAACTCCATGAGCGCCCTGCCGTTGCCGTCCGGCGACAAAAAACTCTCGTGCTTCTCCGCCGTCACGCCGGTCATCGGCTGGAACCAATGCGTGAAGTGCGTCGCGCCGAGCTCGATCGCCCATTCTTTCATCGTTTCCGCCACTTGATTGGCGATGCTGAGGTCCAGACTTCTGCCGTCCTTGATCGTGCGCGTCAGCGCGCGATAGATCTCTTCCGGCAAGCGTTCCCGCATGACTTGATCGTCAAACACGGCGGACGCAAACAGCTCCGGCACCATACTCATGTCGATTCCTCCCCGAATCAAAAGCTATGGATGTATTATAAACGATTTCCCCTCCCTTGTCAAGAAAAAGCGCGCGTTTCCTGCGAGGCGCTCGCGAGCACCGCGTTTTTCTCTCTTCGGACGTGTTTTTGCCGATGATTTTTTCGACATTTTTCGACAAAAATGCGGCGCCGTTTGCACATGGGCGAACATTGACTTTTCCTTTTGTCGAATCGTGTCGATTTCGCCCGAACGAGGCAGATCGAAAATGCTTGCAAACGCGAAAAATCGGAATATAATGGAAGCAACTTCATTTGAGGAGGACATCCATGCAGGAAAGCGTCATTTTACTTCATCGACAAAACGAGATCCGGGGGATTCGGAACAACTACCGTCTGATCGAGACGCGGCTCGCGCACGGGGATCTGATTTATTCCGTTTTTCTCACGACACAGGACAGCACGGACGTGACCGAGGAGTTTGCGTTCGATGTCGCGCCGTCGCTGCAAGAGGCGTTCCGATTTTTCGATCTGATCGAAACGGGAAACGTCACCGCCTGCACGCTGAACGACGTCGCGCAGGATTATCGGCTGCCCCTTGCCTGATCAGCAAAAATCTCTCCGGGGAAACTATCGTCGGAGAGATTTTTCTATTGACAAATATTTTTTCTTGTGATATAATATTTTCTACCATCTTATGGACAGGTATCGAAGTGGTTATAACGGCCCTGACTCGAAATCAGGTGTGCAGAAATGCACCGAGGGTTCGAATCCCTCCCTGTCCGCCAGAAAAGCACCCCGCGGGGTGCTTTTTATTTTTTATGGGGAGGGATTCGAACGAGGAGCGGCACAGAG
>CALEJO010000216.1 GCA_937898155.1 uncultured Clostridia bacterium
CGGTCTCCTCATTCGTCCAGCGGTCGATCTGCGACTGCGTATATCTCGTGCGGAGCGTATAGAGGAACGAAGTCTTCATCATATCCAAATAATCGATATAGTTCTCATACTGCGTTTGCTTCTCGGTGAATTCGGCATAGGACATTCTGCCGATCTCCGCCATCTTCTCGTGAAGGTTGAGCTGTTCCTCGAGGAAATGCGAGAAGAGCGTGGAAAGCACCGCATCGTTCGAGATGCCGCTTTCACCTTTCTTATAGGCGTCGGAGGAGAATTCCTCGATCAGAAGCTTTTTGTATTCGCTTCTCAGCTTGGCGACGTATGCTTTATACTCGTCGGAGCTCTTTTTATACGTTGCGAATTCTTCCGCCGTTGTGCCGACTTTCGTCAGATAAATATCCTTGACGGAGTTTTCAAATTCCGTCTTCGTGAGCCCTTGCTCTTTGAGGTAATCCGCATACATGATTGCGTAAACCTCTTCCATGATGGCGGGCAGGTCGAGCAAGCTCAGATACGATTCGGGATACTTCTTCGCCAGTTCTTCCGCGTATTGTCCGCGGATGATGTTTGCCGTTTCCATATAGATCGCGGCTTCGGCTTTGGCGCTTTGGAATTCATCCCAGGAGACCGGCTCGTCGGTCGTCTGGTTGTTCTCGTCGTAGAAATAGAGGACGGAGGTCATCAGATCCTTGATGAGCTTGTCATACGCTTCCTCGGTGATGGCGTTTTCGTCTTCGTATTTCTGCTTGACGCGATCAAAGACCATCGTTTCAAATGCCGCGTCGGTGAGACTGCCGTTCAGAGCATCCCATTCTTCCTCGCTCATTTCGTCGTAGAGGAACAGACGAGCCATCAGGCGCAGATATCCGATATTGGTGATATATTTGTCCGCGTTCTTCACGGATTCGTTGAACTTGGCGACCGTCGTGCCCGCGAGAGAAGCGAGCTTTTCGGAAACCAGCGTCGCGAGCTGTGTCGGCGAAACAATGTCCGCGAAATGCGCCGCGCGATATTCGTCGATATAGTGATTTTCAAACCATGTCAGCGAATAGGTCTTATGAGAGTCGTTATTATAAACCGTCATGACCTCTTCCGCGATGGACACGGCTTTCAGCCCCTTGCCCGTTTCGACCGACTGGATGGCTCTCTGCACGAAGACCATGTCGTATTCGCCGGACACCACGGAATCGGAGTTATCGTCGAAGACTTCGGAGTTATTGACGAGGTGCGTCTGCGGTGCCGTCACGGTGACGCCGGAATTCAGCTTCATATACGCCTCGGCAAGACCAACCGTCGCGGTCTTGAAGATCGCGAACGACGCGCCGGAAACGTAAGCGCCGAGTTTCACTTCCCCGCTCAAACCGGCTTTCGGCTGATAGGAGGGAGCGGCTTCGGGATCGACCATATAGCCGGCGGCTTTCATGATTGCGAGGCCTTCTTTGCTCGCCGCGAAGGTGAGGAAGTCTTCGAGCGCCGCGCTCGATCCGCTTTGCTTGATGATACCGTTCAGAGGCGTCCGCTCGAGTTTTTCATCATAGAGGAAGCCCATCAGATATTCGATGTTGTCCGCCTTGAACCTGCGGCGGAGCGATGTGCCGTTCGGCATACCGAACGATTCTTCGTATTCGTCGTAATCAATGCCGGATTTGGCGAGGATCTCCGTCATCGCCACACGGCGGACGATGTCTTCGAGCATATCGTCGAAATCCGCGCCGGAGAGATAGAAATGAAGGAACGGAGAAAGCGTCGCTTCGAGGTTGGTCTGCTTATAATAGGTCCACGCCGCGGGATTCTGTCCCTCTTCCGGATAGCCCATATAGACGTTTCCGGTCAGCGAGGTGTCCATCATATAGTTATGGTTGAGACGTTCGATCGACTCCGTATAGGTGCCGTCCTCGTTTTTCTCGGAAACCACGCGGTAGTTGGCGATGTCTTCGTTTTTGCCGTTGAATTCAATGCCGTATTGGAGGATGTTCTTTGCTTCGGAGTCCGTCGTGATCATCTGAATGATGTTCAGCGCTCTCTTGGCATCCGAATCGGAGGAACAGGAGGAAATCGCCAACATACCGCCGAAGATCGCTTCTTCCTCAATAAAGGGATTTTGAAGCACCTTGACGTAGCAGGTGTCCGCGTATTCCGCCGCGATGCGGGCATCGCCGCGAATGACGTTCACCGCCGCTTTTTCTCCCTCACCGAAGTATCCGGCGTTCCGATAAGTCTCCATCAGTTCGAGATGTGCACGATACTGCGGGATATCAAAGAGATTGCGGATGACGAAGTCCGTGCCCTCTTCGGTGTTATAACCGTAGATCGGATCGAAATACGTGCCGACCGCGATATCGCCGTCGAAGAACGAATAGATGCCGAGCGCGTCCGGCACGGTTCCCATCGGAACGACGCCGCTCTCGCCCGCCTTGACCTGCGCGAGGAAATCAGCGAGGTCTTCATACGCGTCCACGTTGTCCACGTCCAGATCATATTCGTCCGCGAGCTCTTTGTCCACGACGAGATAGGTATATTCCGCGAGCAGATTGTTGTTCGGGATCGCCTTGATGTCGCCGGTGATCGCTTTCAGCTCCGTGAAGAACGTCGGATAGATATACTGATAGAAGTTCGCATACGCGCTGATTTCAAGGTTCTTTTCGACGCTGCGAAGGTATCCCTTCGCATCGAGATAATCATACATCTCTTTGCCCTGGATCATCAGAATATCCACAGGCGAATTCGGATCGGGATAGAGCGTTTCGATGCGGCCGTCGTCGTAGATCGTCGTTTCCTCGGCGGTATAGAGCGCGCCGGTGGAAAGCGTCTCCGCGATGACGGAGGAAACCTGCTTCGTCCATCTGCTGAGACTCTTCTGCGAGGAAGAAAGGAGCTTCTCCCGGTTCTCCGCCTGACGTTTCGCGTAGTCATTATATTGGATACGCGCAGCAAGGTCGATCGCCTGCTGCTCCGCTTCGGCAAACCGCGCTTCCACGAGGTTGATATATTCGTCCGCCGTCACAAAGGTGAAGTTCACTTTGGTCGTATAGCGGTTCTTCGCCAAGCGGTTGAATGCTTCCGCCATCGCTTCGATCGCCTCGGGCGTCGTTTCCTCTTCCGTGATACCGATAAAATTGATGGTAGCCGGCAGAGTTTTCGTCGTATCGGTCGTTGTTTCGTCTCCGCATCCGGTCATGGCAAACGCCAATCCGACCATCATGCACAGACAAAGCAAGATACTTACGATTTTCTTCATCATTTGGTGTTCCTCCCAAAAATACATTCGGACAACGATTCCGAAGATATCTATTATATCATTATAATAATACATCAAATTTGCGGTTCTGTCAAGGAATATTTTCTTCCGACGCGCGCGGCGGTTATGTAAATCCATCGGCGTCCGCGCGTGAAGAGCGTCCTTTCCCGTCAGAATATCCAAAGTGGCCGGGCAAAGTTAGAAAAAGTGTCTAACCGCAAGCATTTTTTGCCCAAAACGAAGCCGGAAAAATTGTGCATTTTTTCTTCCCTGACGAACGAGAAAATCAGTTGAGATAATCGCGCAATTTTTTCGAGCGGCTCGGGTGACGGAGCTTGCGGAGCGCCTTTGCCTCGATCTGACGGATCCGTTCGCGCGTGATGTTGAACTGCTGTCCGACCTCTTCGAGCGTGCGCTGACGGCCGTCTTCGAGACCGAAGCGCAGACGGAGCACCTGCTCCTCGCGGGGCGTCAGCGTATGGAGCACCTCGTTGAGCTGCTCACGCAGAAGCTCGTAGGATGCGGCTTCTGCCGGAGCGGGAGATTCCTGGTCCTCAATGAAATCGCCGATGTGGCTGTCTTCCTCTTCGCCGACCGGCGTTTCGAGGGAGATCGGGTCCTGCGCGATCTTCATGATCTCGCGCACCTTGTCGGGATTCATATTCATTTCGCGCGCCACCTCGGCGGCGGACACCTCGCGACCTTTTTCCTGAAGCATCTGGCGGGAGACTCTCGTCACTCTATGGATCGTCTCCACCATATGCACGGGAATGCGGATCGTGCGCGCCTGATCGGCAATCGCGCGCGTGATCGCCTGGCGGATCCACCACGTCGCATAGGTCGAGAATTTATAGCCCTTGGTATAGTCGAATTTCGAAACCGCTTTCATGAGACCGAGATTGCCCTCCTGGATTAAATCAAGGAAGAAAAGTCCTTTGCCCACATAGCGTTTCGCGATGCTGACAACAAGACGCAGGTTGGCTTCCACAAGCTCCTTTTTCGCCTTCTCGTCACCCTCGGACATCTTTTTCGCAAGCTCCGCCTCTTTCTCCGCGTCGAGCAGCGGCACACGGCCGATCTCTTTGAGATAGAGCTTCACGGGGTCGTCGATCGACAGTCCCTCCTGCGCGAGAAGACTCTCGATGTTGTCCGCTTTTTCAAAGTCTTTCAGTTCGTCTTCCACGTCGTCCTCGATGTCGCCGAGCAGGTCGTCGTCATCGTCGTCGAAGCATTCCGTGACGTCGATGCCGAGCGCGTCCAGCGCTTCGTAGAGCTTGTCGATCTGATCCACGTCGTAATCGGAATCGCCGAGCGCCGTAATGATCTCGGTATTGGTCAGCGTGCCCTTGCGTTTCGCCTTATCGATCAGCTCCTGGATCTCGTTTTTCTCGCCCTTTCCCGTGTCCTCGTCGAGCTTGTCCGCGTCGACGGCTTCCGCGTCCGCAGGGACTTTTTCGGTCAGTTCCTCTTTCGTTTCTTTCGGTTCCATGATGTTTCCTCCGTTTATTTATCGTTCTGTTTTTTTCTTTTCCAAAAGGGTGCGGATACTGTCCAGCGCATCCGTCGCGTCGTCGCTCTCGCCCGACGCTCTGAGCGTTTTGAGAAAGTCACTCAATACTTCCTCATCGTTTTTGGAGAGCGATGCCCGTGCCACTTGCATTTTCGTGATGCGGTCAATCTCCTCCACGGTAAAGGACTGCGCGAGCACCCCGATGTCGCAGGTCCCGTCCTCGCCGGCGATCGCCTCGAAGACGCGCCTACCGAACTCCGTGACGAAATCGGAAGCCGAAACGGCGATCTTCCCTTTCCGCACCGCGTCCGCGAGCTCCGGCCGCCATAAAAGAATGCCGAGGATCGCCTCCTCCGCACGCGCCGCCTTGGCG
>CALEJO010000217.1 GCA_937898155.1 uncultured Clostridia bacterium
CCGTACCGCTCGACGGCCGAGAATCTCGCTCGGCATTTCTTCGAGACGCTGGCGCCGCTGGTTGCCGGGCTTTCCGCGGTGACGGTCTGGGAGACTGCCGATTCCTCGGCCACCTACCGTGTGTGACTTTTCTTTACATACAAGGAGATGAGATATGAATAAACTGGTTCTGGTGATGATGATTGCGATAACTGCGGCGGTCGGTGCTGGAGAGTGGCGCGGACTCGGAGACGCGGACTGGATCTCCGGTCCGAAGGTCAAGACGGAGCGGCTTAAGGGACGTATCGTGTTCGTCGAATGCTGGGGAATCAACTGTCCGCCTTGCCGAGCAAGTCTGCCGCACGTGCAGCAGCTGTACAAGAAGTACGGACCTAAGGGCGTCGTCTTCATCGGTTCGCATTGCCAGCGCGGAACTAAGGAGGATATTCTTGCGTTGCTGAAGCAGGCAGGCGTTGAATATCCGATATATCAATTCGCCGGGTACAGCGAGGGGCCGCAGATCAATGCAATTCCCGCGCCATATCTTGTCGATCATACCGGTAAGGTCGTATGGAACAGCGTCGGATTCAATCTGAAAGCCGCAGAGACCGCGATTACCGACGCGCTGAAGGCGGCGCCGAATCTCGAGCATGACATCCTGCTGGCGGAAATCGAGGATAACCTTACATCGCGTCCTGGCATCGCGTACTTGCGGCTGCAGTCGTTTCTCAAGAAGTTTCCCAAGGAGAAGGCGTCCGTAGCTGACGCTCAGAAGAAGCTTAAGGATTCCAAGGTCAGGAATCTGGCGAAGCTGGAAGGCGAGTTGGAGAAGCTGCGGGAGATGCCTGCCAACAATCCCGCGATGATCAAGAAGCGGACCGACACCGCCAAGGCTCTCGTCAAGAAGGCGAAGTCCCTTGGCTCCGAGGCTTTGGAGGCTGATTTCAACGAGTTCATCAAATAAGTTCTGCATATCGATCCTGACGAGATATCGGTGCGTGCATTTGTGCGCGTGTTTTGATATAATTGTTCAAACATTACATTCATATTCAAACAGAGGGAGTTCATATGTTATTAGCCGTGCTGATGCTCGCTACCGCCGTCAACTACACCGTTCAGACCGCCAGCCATTACGATGATGTGAAGAACTTCGATACGGAGAAGCTCCGTAGCCGTTTCGTGATGGAGAAGGTGATGGAGGCGGATAAGATCAACGTGACGTATTCGCTTTACGACCGCCTCCTTTATGAGATCGGGCGGCGTGACATCCTCGTGGACGCGACCGACTTCGGTGAGAGCATCACGCTCCGTCTCGCCGTGCGCGCAGACGAATATGAAGCGTTTTCGTCCGCGGTGGACGCGATGACAAACGGTCGGCTCCGACCGAAACGCGGCGCGGATCGCTTCGACCGGCCGAAAGCAAAAGAATAATACCGAAAAAAGATCGAAAAAACCTTGAATTTTGACAAAACAAAAAGGTTTTTTCGATTTTTTTGCGTATTTATCATTGAATTGACGCATACTATATAAAATTTTGGGCAAAGAAAGGAGAATCGGCGTGAGAATCCCGCAAAGCTTCATCGAAGAACTCAAATATCGCAATCGACTCGAAGACGTGATCTCGTCCTACGTCAACCTGAAACGCGCCGGTTCCAATTATCAGGGACTTTGCCCGTTCCACAGCGAAAAAACGCCATCTTTCACGGTATTTCCGAATACGGAAACCTTCCATTGCTTCGGGTGCGGCGCGGGTGGCGACGTGATCTCGTTCATCATGCGCGCGGAGAATCTCGAATATATGGGCGCGCTCGAATTTCTCGCCAAACGCGCGGGGCTCGAACTGCCGGAGACGGATGAAAACGCGAAAAGCGAGACGCTCAAACGCGCGCGGGTCTACGAAATGAACCGCACGGCGGCGCGCTTTTTCCATCAGATGCTCGGCGCACCGGAATCGCAGGCGGCGCGGGATTATCTCGATAAGCGCGGGCTTTCCGCGGCGGCGATCCGGCGCTTCGGACTCGGCTACGCACCGGACAGCTTTGACGCGCTCCGTCGGCATATGCACGAGGAGGGCTACCGCGACGAGGAACTCAAAGAGGCGTTTCTTTGCGGAAAAAGCGAGCGCACGGGAAACTATTTCGATTATTTCCGCGGGCGCGTCATTTTCCCGATCATCGACAATTACGGCAACGTGATCGCATTTGGCGGCCGCGCGCTCGGCGACGGCAAGCCGAAATATCTGAACAGCTCCGACACGCCTGTATTCAAAAAAAGCCGCAATCTGTTCGCGCTGAACTTCGCGCGCAACGCGTGCGCGGAATCGCTGATCCTGTGCGAGGGCTATATGGACGTCATCGCGGTGAACATGGCGGGCTTTCCCAACGCGGTCGCCACGCTCGGCACGGCACTGACGACGGAGCAGGCGCGGATCATGGCGAAATATACGAAAAAGGTCATTCTGTCCTACGACAGCGACGACGCGGGCGTCGCCGCGGCAAAGCGCGCGATCCCGATGCTGACCGACGCGGGGCTGGAAGTCAAAATGCTCCGCATAGAGGGCGCGAAGGACCCGGACGAATTCATCAAAAAGTTCGGCGCGGCGCGCTTCAAAACGCTGATCGACGACAGCCAGGGCAAGATGGATTATCTTTGCGACAGCGTCCTGAAAAAGCACGATATCCGCTTGCCCG
>CALEJO010000218.1 GCA_937898155.1 uncultured Clostridia bacterium
CGCTCGCGGGCTTTCTTTTTGCAATCTTTTTCTTTGCCCGCCAAAGAAAAAGTTGGCGTTCTCCTTTTCTCGGCGGCGAGAAAAGCTCGAAAAGAGCCGCTCGGATAAAAGTCTTCATAGACTTCAAGCCATGCAGGACGCTCCACACCCTCCTTTGATGCCTCCCTCCGAGAGGGAGGGGGACCGCGTCAGCGGGGGAAGGAGAGTGCGGCGGCAAAAAGTTTGCACAAACCGAATCCCCGCGCACCACAACGCGTTTCTTTTGCCGAGCTTTTCTTTTCGCAAAGAAAAGCGGCGTTTCTTTTGCCGAGCTTTTCTTTTCGCAAAGAAAAGCGGCGTTTCTTTTGTCGAGCTTTTCTTTTCACAAAGAAAAGCGCTTGACTTTGCGCCGAATTCGTATTATTATATATTAGGAAGTTTTTTTGCGATTTTTTCCGTTTTGCCGAGAAAATCCCCTGCCCCATCCGACAAAAAGAAAACCGCATTGCCATGAGAAAGGAACCTCGATTTGAAACTGAAACAAAAATTGCCTTACGCCTTGCTCGCGGGCTTTGTGCCGGGCTTTCTCTTCTTCTTTTTCGGGGTGCTGGATATCTTCGCCGGCAACCGAGAAGAATTCTTGTTCGCGTTCCGTGATTTCGGCATCCACCTCGCGCTGATCGCGGCGGGCGTCAGCATTCTGCTCACGCTTCTGCTCGCGTTCGCGCCGGACGGGCTGTTCCGCGTTTTGTTCGGACTTTCCGTCTGGGTGACGGTCATGGGCTATGTGCAAGGCGCGTTCCTCAACGCACGTTCCGGTGCGCTGACAGGCGACGGATCCGGCGGTGAAGCAAGCATTCTGTTGATCGTCATCGACACCGCCCTTTGGATTCTCATCGGCATTGCCTGCATCTTAGGAGCCATTAAAATGAAAAAACACACCATCATCCGATCCGTCGCGGTCATTCTGCTCTTAATGATTTGCGGGATGCAGCTGACAAGCTGTGCGACGGAGCTCGGCGAAATCCGCAAAGACCCGTTTGAGACGCGCGAAACCACCTCTCCCACGGAGTCCACGGCGGAATCCACCCCCGCCGGAACCGAAACCGACGTCGCGCAGACAGAGCCGGAGACGCCCTCGCGCGAGGAGCTCGCCAAGGCGTATCTGACGGCCGCCGGGCTGACCGAGCTTTCCGCCGGCAAAAACATCGTCGTTTTCGTTCTCGACCGCTTCGACGTTTCCTACTATGAGGACATCGTCGAGCGCGATCCGAATTTCTTTGCGCCGCTGACGGGCTTCACCTATTTCCGCGACAACATTTCCGCCTATTCGCGCACCTATCCGGGCGTCGCGTCGATGATCACGGGGCTCGAAAACGATTTTGCCGGCACGATGGACGATTATTTCGCGGCCGCGTATACCACGTCCCCGTTTTTGCGCGATCTGAAAGAAAATCATTATAAAATCAAGCTTTATACGGCAGACTATTACGCGTATAAGAGCGGCGCGCCGCTCTACGGCATCGCGGACAATCTCTCCGTCGCGACGGATTATGAGATCACCGACCGCGCGGCACTCCTCGAAAATCTGCTCGCGCTTTCCGCGTATCGCTATCTGCCGACCGTCGCCAAGTCCGCGGTCAATGTCTCGTCCGCCTCGTTCTCCGGCATCGTGGAATACAACGGCAACGCCCCGCTTTATGAGCTCGACGACGCAAAGGTGTTTGCAGCTCTCCACGAGGCGCCGCTGACGCTCGACGACAGCGAAAACTCCTATATGTTCCTGCATCTCAGCGGATGCCACGATCCGTATATCATGGACGAAAACGGCAATCCCGTCGAAAAAGGCACCGAGCTCGGTGCGGCGCGCGGCTGTTTTAAGCTCATCTACGATTATATCGACGAGATGAAGCGGCTCGGCGTTTACGACGACGCCACGATCGTCATCACAGGCGATCACCCGCGCGCGAGAGACGACGCGGAGATCCCGACGCAACCGCGTCTGACGGCGCTGTTCGTCAAGCCCGCCGGCTCCTCCGAGAGCCCACTCGCCTATTCCGACGCGCAGGTCAGCCAGGAAAATCTCGTGCCGACGCTTGTCCGTTCTGCCGGACTCGAAACGGAAAATGCTTACGGGCGCTCGTATTTTGATATTTCCGCCGGAGAAACCGTCGCGCGCCATCACAATTTCGAGCTGTGGACCGAGGACAGCACGCACATCGTCCGTTTCCGCGTTTCGGGCGACGGCGAGGACTTTGAAAACTGGGAAATCGAATCCGATGAATCCATCGGCAGTCTATATCAATAACATCGAAAAAGAGGAATCATGGACTATATTTGCTATCCGCTCGGCTATCTGATGAAGTGGTGCTTCTCCCTGCTCGGCAATTACGGGCTGGCGGTCATTTTCTTCACGCTTCTGACGAAAATCGTGATCCTGCCGCTCTCGATCTGGGTGCATAAAAACTCGATCAAGATGGTTCGGATCCAGCCGGAAGTCAACTTTCTGAAAGCCAAATATTACGGCGACCGCGAGCGCTTTGCCGAAGAAGAGGACAAACTCCATAAGCGCGTCAAGTATAATCCGTTCACGGGGCTTTTGCCGCTCGTCGTGCAGATCATTCTGCTCATGGCGGTCGTCTATATCATCAAGGAGCCGCTGACGCACATCCTGCATCTGAGCGACGACGTGTGCCGCACGCTCGCCGACGCGGTCGGCGGCGACTACCGCGAGGATCAGCTTTCCGTCGTGCGCGCGGTGCTAGACGGCACGCTGACCGCCTCCGCTTTCACGGGCGAAGCCGCGGCGGCGATCCCGCAGATCGCCACGCTGAATCTTGATTTTCTCGGCATTTCGCTCGACGTCATTCCGTCCCGCGTGTGGGGCGCCTATATCGCCGTGCCGTTCGTCGCGGCGCTCTCCTCTCTGCTTCTCTGCTATGTGCAGAACGCCGCCAACGTCATTCAGGCGGAACAAAGCAAGTTCAACCAGTATGGCATGACCGCGCTTTCCGTGGCGCTGTCGCTCTATCTCGGCTTCTTCGTCTATACTGGCGTCGCGCTTTACTGGGTGGCGAGCAACCTGCTCGCGATCGTCCAGCAATTTTTGCTCAACGCCGCGATCAACCCGAAAAAGCACGTGGACTACGAGGCGCTCGAAAAGAGCCGCGAGGAGCTTCGCAAGATCGAAGCGCTCGACGGCGGCAAGCGCGACGCGGAATACCGCGAAAACCGCAAACGCGAGCGCGCGGACTATAAGCGCTTTTTCAAGGTCGTCAATAAGCATCTCGTGATCTACTCCGAGCGGAGCGGATTCTATAAATATTTCGAGGCGCTGATCGAGGGGCTTCTCGAAAAATCCAACCTCACGATCCACTACGTGACGAACGATCCGAAGGACGCGATTTTCGAGCGTTCGAAAGAAAATCCGCGCATCCGCCCCTACTATATCGGGCAGAAAAAGCTGATCCCGTTGATGATGCGGATGGACGCCGACATCGTGGTAATGACGACACCCGACCTCGAAACCTACTATATCAAGCGTTCGCTCGTCCGCAAGGACGTGGAATATATCTATCTGCCGCACGACATGATGAGCGTGCATATGGGCTTCCGCAAAGGCGCGCTCGACCATTTCGATACCGTCTTCTGCACAGGCCCGCACGTCTCGCGCGAGGTGCGCGCGACGGAGCGCGTCTATTCGCTACCCGAAAAAACGCTCGTGCCGTTCGGCTATCCGCTTGCGGAAAAGCTCGAAGCGTCGTGCCTTGCGCTGGAAGCGCACAAAAATGCCAAGTGCGAGATTTTGATCGCGCCGTCATGGCAGGAGGATAACCTGCTGGACAGTTGCGTGGACAAGCTGATCGCTTCGCTCCGCGCCGCTGACACGCATCTGACCGTCCGTCCGCATCCCGAATACGTCAAGCGCTATCCCGACCGCATCGCCGCGCTGACCGAGCGCTACGCGGGCGTGCCCGAGGAAGAATTGACGTTCGAGCTCGATTTTACGACGAATCGCTCGGTCTATTCCTCCGATCTGCTCATCACGGATTGGTCCGGCATCGCCTATGAATTCTGCTTTGCCACGAAAAAACCGGTGCTGTTCGTCAACACGAAAATGAAAGTGGAAAACCCCGAATGGGAAGCCATCGGAGAAACGCCCGTCGAGATTTCGCTCCGTTCCCACGTCGGCATCGCCCTCGAAAAGGACGAATTGGATCGCGTGGCAGACGCGGTGAACGATCTTTTCACCCACGCGGAATCCTACCGCGCGCAGATCACCGACGTGCAGAACGCGCACCTTTATTCCTACGGCTCCGCCGGCGCCGAGGGCGTGCGCTATATTCTCTCAAAGTTCGCCAAGAAAAAGACACAAAAATAATCGCCGAAAAGGAGAACTCCATCATGTTTGCAAGTCAGTTCATCACCGCGGGATACATTGATATCAGCGCGGTCTCATATGCCATTCCGCTGATCGCAGGTGCGGTGATCGCCGTCAGCTCGGCGATTTATCTCCGCATTCGCAAGGTCAAATCCAAGATTTCCAAAACGCTCGGCATCGACGAAAACGCGGGCAAGGAAGTCGAGGAGGAAGTCGTCATCACCGACGATTCGCTGACCGAATCCGAAACGCCGACGACCGATAACAAAACCGAATAACGGGAAAAGCCGAGGCGAGAGCCTCGGTTTTTTTCGTTTATTTTCCCATATTTTCATGCGCATATTTGCGCAAAAAACGCAAAAAATGAGAGCAAAGCAACATCGTTTGCCTACTAAAAAATGAAAGGAATCCCCTATGAAACACCGTTTTCCCGCTCTCATTCTGATGCTTGTGCTTCCCGTGCTTCTCGCCGGATGCGGCGATCCCTCGCCGATGCAGACGAGCGCCCCGTCGCAGACCGAGCGACCGGATGTGCATCCGCGGAGTACCGCTCCATCGCGGGAACCTA
>CALEJO010000219.1 GCA_937898155.1 uncultured Clostridia bacterium
TGATGTCCTGATCGAAACAGGGAAACACGATGATGGATGACAAACGATTTACCAAACGGGACGAAGGCTTTCTCTGCGCGCACTGCGGCAAGGAAGTCCTTCCGCTCGGCTATACCTCCCGCAACCATTGTCCGCGCTGTCTTTGCTCCCTGCACGTGGATATTTTGCCGGGTGACCGCGCCAATCCCTGCGGCGGCATCATGCGGCCGATCAAGGTCGAAACCGATCCGAAAAAGGGCTTCGTCATCGTGCATAAATGCGAAAAGTGCGGCGAGATCCGCCGCAACAAAGCGGCGCACGAGGCGAGCGTCCAACCGGACGATCTGAACCTTTTGATCCGGCTGACCGCAAACGAAACCTAAAAAAATCACGCATTTGCAAAAATGCGTGATTTTTGTTTTTCGGCATGAATGAAATAGGTTATGCCTTCGGCTTCGCGCTGAGCGCTTTCATGCACTTTTTGCACACGAGCTTGCCTTTATATTCCACGGTGTCTTCTTCACTTCCGCAGAAAATGCAGTTCGGTTGATACTTTTTCAGCACGATCGTGCCATCTTCCACGAGAATTTCAACTTCATCTTTGGTATTCATGTCCAGTGATCTGCGGATTTCGATCGGCAATACGATTCTGCCGAGTTCGTCGATTTTTCTGACAATTCCGGTCTTTTTCATAAGTGATCTCTCCCTCAAAATGTTTGGTTTTTTTACTCGTACGTTGTAAGTATAGCACAACCGCCGATCGTTGTCAAGAATCGAATTGTATTTTTTTGTATTTATTAGAAGAAAAATGATGCTTGGTGTCGTTTTCGCGATCATGACGGCGCGACGAGGATAAAAAATACGCCGGACTCTGCCCGCGGCATTTCCGGCGATGTTTTTCTGTATTTTCGTATCTTCTCTGATCTGTCGGCTCTTTTTCGGCGGATCAGGATAAGTCGCGCCGTCCGTCGAGCGCGCGCAAAAGCGTGACCTCGTCGGCATATTCGAGATCGGCACCGACGGGGACACCGTAAGCGAGCCGCGTGACGCGAACGCCGAGCGGCGAAATCAGACGCGAGAGATACATCGCGGTCGTTTCCCCTTCGATATTCGGATTCGTCGCCAGAATGACCTCTTTGACCGAGCCGTCGCGGAGCCGCGCGAGAAGCTCGGGGATGCGGAGATTTTCCGGCGTGATCCCGTCCATCGGCGAGATCGCCCCGCCGAGCACATGATACAGCCCGCGATAATCCTTGACCTTTTCGATCGCCATCACCGTGCGTGCGTCCTCGACGACGCAGATGACGGACGCGTCGCGGCGGGCATCCGCGCAAATGGAGCAGACGGGCTTATCGCTCAGATTGCCGCAAATCTCACAGCGCGTAATATCGCGCTTCGCCGAAAGGAGCGCGTCGGCAAACGACGCCGCTTCGGTTTCTTCCATATCCAGCACCGCGAACGCGTAGCGCACGGCGGTCTTTTGTCCGACACCGGGCAGACGGCAGAATGCTTCGATCAGCTTTTGAAGCGGAAGAATATAGTCCATATCCGCACCAAATCAAAACAGTCCGGGCATACCGGGCATACCCGAAACGCCTGCGGTCACTTTTTCCATCTCTTTTTGCGAGGTCTCTTCCACGCGCTTGATGGCTTCGTTGATACCCGCCGTCAAAATGTCGGAGAGCGTTTCCACGTCGTCGGGATCGACGATCTCGGGCGCGATGTCGATCGAAAGAATCTCTTTTTTGCCGTTGATCTTGATCTTCACCGCGCCGCCGCCCGCGGAAATGTCATATTCCCGCGCGTCAAGGTCGGCTTGCAGCGTCGCCATATCCTCCTGCATTTTCTGCACCTGTTTGAGCATACTGTTCATCGAAGGTCCCTGCGGAATTCTTGCTTTCATGGTTGATCTCCTTTATCAAATCATCAAGAGTTTTCGAGCGATTCGGCGGCGTTGTCTTCCACCAGATCCTCGATCGGTTGGCGCACGCCACCTACGTTTTCCCGCGCGGCGCACAGAACATCGTCCGGCTGATACGACGTGCCGAGCACGGCGTTCACCGCGGAGGCGACCGCGTTTTTGCGCGCATCGGTCATCAGCGAAACGGCGAATTTGCTTTCAAATTCGATCGAAAAGCGCCCGTTCGGTTCTTCAAACGCGCTCGCCGCCTGCAAAAACGGGACAAGCAATTTCTCCGTCGCGGAGAGACGTCTGACGATCTCCGGCCACTTTTTCACCGCGCGGCGCACGGACGTTTGCGCGTTCGATTTCTCCGCCGCCGGCTGACGCTTTTCCTCCGCCGGCTTCGGATCGGACGACAGCGTTTCCGGCTTTTTCGGTGCCGGCTTCGGCGTCGGTGCCGGAGCGGATACCGGCGCGGCAATCACCGCACCGCCGACGAGCTTGGCTTCGAGCGTTGCGACGCGCTCCGTCAGTGCGTCGAGGTCGGGCGAAAGAGAACTGTCGCACGCGCGGATCAACGCCATTTCGGCGTAAAGGCGCGCGCCAGTCGGATTCTTTTGCATATCGGATTCCGCGTCGCTCATTTTTTCAAGGCAATACAGAAGCGTCGGCAGCGGATAGCGCGATGCCGCCGCGCGAAGCTCGTCGTCCGCCGCGTTTTGCATCCGCGTGGCGACCGCCACGAGCAAATCGCGGTAAAAGGCGATCAGCTCGCGCCAAAAGACCGCGATCTCCCGCGAGGAGAGATAGACCTCGTCCACCACGGAAAGTGCGCGTGCCGTATCCTTTTCGACAACGGCTTCGGCGAGCGAGAGCAGTTGCGCGCGGGACGAGGTGCCGAGCAGACGCTCCGCCCGCTCCGCCGTGATCGTTCCCGGCTCACCCGCGCAATATTCGAGCATATTCAGCGCGTCGCGCATCCCGCGCTGCGAAAGGCGCGCGATCACGGACAGCGCCGCGTTATCCGCCGAAAGCCCTTCTCCGTGGCAAACCGCCGAAAGGCGCGACACGATCGCGTTCTGCGGCACGCGGTGGAAGTCGAATCGCTGACAGCGCGAAAGCACCGTCGCGGGAATTTTATGCAGCTCCGTCGTCGCCAGAATGAAAATGGCGTGCTCCGGCGGCTCTTCGAGCGTTT
>CALEJO010000220.1 GCA_937898155.1 uncultured Clostridia bacterium
CCTCGCACCCCGCAACCGGCGTACCGTCAGAAAGGCGGTTGATGGCGGCAAACGCCAGCAGCAGGGAAAATACGGCACCGAGTACAGCTGAAACAAGCATGGCAAGGAGCAGATAGCCCTGGAGGCTCATCCAGCTTCCTACCTCTTTGGCGGCGTCAAACCAGCCTGCCGACTGCATGACGCGCACGAACATGACGCCGATGAACGCGCCGAGGATCATCACGCCGAGGAATTTCTGTCCGTCCTGCGCGCCGTGCATAAACGACATCGCCGCACCGCCGAAAATCTGCGCGCCGCGGAAAAAGCCCGTTGTGTGCCGGCGGTCCGCGTTGCGGAAGAGGAACGCGACGATTTTACAGAAGAGGAATCCGACCGCAAATCCGAGCACGGTGGAGAGGAGAAGCCCGTAAAGGACTTTCGAAAGCTCCGCGCCGCTGACACCGGAGAAATTGCCGTGGAGCGCAACCGAGGAGCCGACGAGTCCCGCGACGAGCGCGTGGCTTTCGCTTGTCGGCATGCCGAGCCGGATCGCCATTGCCGACCAGGTGCAGATGGAGATCAGCGCGGAGCAAAGCGCCAGCATGGCGAGCTTGGTCGGGTCTTCCGCACCCTCGACGTTCAGATTTACAAGAGAAGAAATCGTTTCGGAAACCTTGGAGGAGAGAAGCGTCATGACGATGACGCCGAGCATATTGAACCCAGCCGACATCGCGACGGCGGCTTTCGGACGGATCGCCCGCGTGCCGATGCAGGTGGCGATCGCATTGGTTGCGTCGGTGCATCCGTTGAAGAAGATGACGCCGAGCGTCAACAGCGTCGAAACGAGCAAAAGCGGATGCGCCGCGACTTGTCCGAGATAGGAAGTGAGAGCGAAATCCATGGATTCTCCTTTGTATATCTTGAAAAAAATAGAAACTTTCCTATTCTACTTGATTCTATCATAATTCGTTCCCGATTTCAATATGTTTTCGGCGATTTTCGTCATCTTTTTTTGCAAAAAAAAGCAAAAAATACGCGCCTTCGTCACCTCACGTGAAAGAAAACGGAAAAAGAGAGAAAACGCCTCGCCGTTTCATTGACAAATGGGAAAAAGAATGATAAAATAAGAAATCAGTATAAGGAAAGGTTTGGTGTGTTTATGAACATTCAGGATATTCTTTCAAAATGTGATCATACGCTTCTCGCGCAGGGTGCGACCGAGGCGGAAATCTTTGCGCTGATCGACGACGCGAAGAAGTATCAAACGGCATCCGTCTGCATCCCGCCGTCCTATGTCGGCACGGGAAAAGCATACGCCGCGGGTGCGGTGAAGATCTGCACCGTCATCGGATTCCCGAACGGGTATTCGACGACCGCGGTCAAGGTCACGGAAACGGCGGACGCTGTGGCGAACGGCGCGGACGAGATCGATATGGTGATCAACATCGGCTGGCTCAAAGACAAAAAATACGACGCGCTTCTTTCGGAGATCAAAGCCGTGCGCGCCGCGTGCGAGGGCAAGGTGCTGAAAGTCATCATTGAGACGTGCCTCTTGACCGAGGAAGAAAAGATCAAAATGACGGAGATCGTCTCCGCGTCCGGCGCGGATTACATCAAGACCAGCACGGGCTTTTCGACGGGCGGCGCCACGCGCGAGGATATCGCGCTCTTTGCGGCGCATCGCGCTCCGCATCTGAAAATCAAGGCGGCGGGCGGCATTTCGTCGCTCGAAGACGCCGAAGCGATGGTTTCGCTCGGCGCGGAACGCCTCGGCACGAGCCGCATCGTGAAGATCGTCAAAAAGATGGAAGCCGAAGCCAAATAAAAAATCCGCCGTTCGGCGGATCGCAACGAAAAAAGGCACTCGTCAGAGTGCCTTTTGGAGCGGGCGACGGGAATCGAACCCGCATATTCAGCTTGGGAAGCTGATGTTCTGCCACTGAACTACGCCCGCAAAAAACTCCGAATCGCGGAAATCCATGATTCGGAGTTTGGAGCTAATGATGGGACTCGAACCCATGACCTGTTGATTACGAATCAACTGCTCTACCAACTGAGCCACATTAGCAAATATCGGATGCGTATGCTATTCTATCATACCGATTCCGATTTGTCAAGCACAATTTGAAAAAAGTTCGCAAGGAATTTTGAAAAAGGAGGATTCGCCGATGAAGCTGACCGATATTTCCTACGCGCGTGCGGTGATGGAGAAACACGGGATCGCCCCGCAAAAGCGGTTCGGACAGAATTTTCTGATCAGCGACGCGGTCGTTTCCCGCATCGCCGATACCCCGGGGGAGGGGGAAGCGGAGCCGAAAGCGCTCGGCATCCTCGAAATCGGGCCCGGCATCGGCACGCTGACGGAAAAACTCGCGGAGCGCTACGGCAAGGTCGTCGCGATCGAGATCGACCGCGATCTCATTCCGGTATTGGACGATACGCTCGGCGGATTTGACAACGTAAAGGTCATCTGCGGCGACGCGATGAAGATCGATCTCGACGCGCTTGTGCGCGAGGAATTCGGCGACGGGCGTGTGGCGGTTTGCGCGAATCTGCCATATTATATCACGTCCCCCGTGATCATGCGCTTGCTCGAAGCGGGGCATCTGTTCACCTCGATCACGGTGATGATCCAAAAAGAAGTCGCGGATCGGCTTTGCGCGGCACCCGGCACGGCGGAATACGGCGCGATCACGGCGTCGTGCGCGGTTTACGCGGACGTGCGCAAATGCTTCACCGTTTCTCCCGGGAATTTTCTGCCGCCGCCGAAGGTGACATCGGAGGTGATCCGCATGAATCTTTATGAGGAGCCGCCCGTTGCGTGCAACGACAGGGAGAACCTTTTCCGCGTGATCCGCGGCGCGTTCGCCAAACGGCGCAAGACGCTTGCCAACTCGCTTTCGGGCGAGACGCAGAAGCACACGAAAGCGGAGATCGAGGCGGCGCTCGTCTCGCTCGGTTATCGGGCGGACGTGCGCGGAGAAACGCTCGGGATCGCGGATTTCGCGCGCATTTCCGACGCGCTGACGCTGTAAGGAGCGATCTATGAGAGAATCCTACGAAACCTATCGCCGGCAGATCGCGGGCAAGCGCGTCGCGCTCGTCGGCTTCGGCATCAGCAATCGCGCGGCGGTCGATTTTCTGCTCGGATGCGGCGCCGTTTTGTCGGTGCGCGACGGGAACGCGAATCCGTCGCCGGAAACGCTCGCGTTTCTCGCAGAACGGCAGATCCCGTCCGTGTTTGGCGGCGATTATCTGAAAAACATCGACGAGGACGTCGTTTATAAGTCCCCGGGCATTCGCTTTGACGAGCCGGATTTGCTCGCGGCGGCGAGCCGCGGCACGGAGATCACCTCGGAAATGGAGGTCTTCTGCCGACTTTGCCCGTGCCGCATCTACGCGGTGACCGGAAGCGACGGGAAAACCACGACGACGACGCTGATTTCGGAAATGCTGAAAAAGGCGGCGGCGCGAAAGGGAACGACGGTTTTCACGGGCGGCAACATCGGCACGCCGCTCCTGCCGTTTCTGCCGCAGATGCGGGCAGACGATTTCGTCGTGCTGGAATTGTCGAGTTTTCAGCTTCACACCATGCATTTTTCTCCCGACGTGGCGGTCGTGACGAACGTCACGCCGAATCATCTGAACTGGCACACGTCGATGGACGAATATATCGAAAGCAAAGAAAATGTGTTTCGCGGTCAGCGGGCGGACGGACGGCTCGTATTGAACGCGGAAAACGAGATCACGGCACAGATGGCGGCGCGCGCACCGTCACGCGTCACGCTCTTTTCCTCGGCGCAACGCCCGCGCGGTGAGCGCGCTTGCTGGCTCGAAAACGAGCATCTTTTTTACGAAGAAAGCGGCGAGCGGACGCGCGTGATGGATCGCGCGGATATCCGCATCGTCGGGATGCACAACGTCGAAAATTATCTCGCGGCGATCGCCGCCGTCTCCGGCGAAGCGGAGCCGAGCGAAATGCGCGAGGTGGCAAGGACTTTTGCCGGCGTTCGTCACCGCATCGAGCTGGTGGCGGAGAAGCACGGCGTCCGCTATTTCAATAATTCGATCGGCACAAGCCCCGCCCGCACGGTGGCGGCGCTTTCGTGCTTCGACACGCCGCTCGTCGTCATCGTCGGCGGCTACGATAAGCATATTCCCGTCGAGCCGATGCTCGCGCCGCTTTCCGAAAAAGCGCGCTTTGTCGTCGGCACGGGACAAACGGGCGAGGCGGTCCTCGCGGCGCTGATCGCAAGCGGCTATCCCGCCGGACAGGTGCATTACGAAGCGTCGTTTGACGACGCGGTGCGCTATGCCGCCGACCTCGCGCGGGACGGTGATACGGTTTTGCTTTCGCCGGCGGCGGCGAGCTTCGACGTGTTCCCGAATTTCGAGGCGCGCGGCGATCGGTTTACGGAATTGGTCAATCAAATCAAATAAGAGGATAAAAAAATGGAACTGAAAGAACTGCTGTTTTCGCTGGCGGGGCAAATGTCGGTCGTCGGCTTTGAGGAGAGGGACGAGGAAGCGCTGACCGCGCTCGTCGCGCCGCTCTTCGACGAGCACGAGTATGACGCCGTCGGCAATCATCTGTTTCTCCGCCGTTGCGGAAAAGCGGATGCGAAGCGCGTCTTTCTCGACGCGCACTACGATGAGGTCGGTCTCATCGTGAAAGGGATCACGGACGACGGTTTTCTGCGCGTGACGAAACAGGGCGGCGTGGACGCGCGCCTGTTTCCCGCGGAAGAACTCGTCGTTTACGGAAAAGAAAAACTCCCCGGTATCGTGCTGACGAAGACGCGCGAGCTGATGAACGGCGAGGAAACGGGAAAGCTCGTCGGAACGAGCGATCTGCTGATCGACATCGGTTGCACCTCGCGCAAAGAGGCAGAGGCGCTCGCGCCGATCGGCACACCGGTCGGATTCACGCCGGTCTATACGGAGCTTGCGGGCGGCTACGTCGCGGGCAAGGGCTTTGACGATAAATGCTGCGCGGCGCTTCTGATCGACGCGGTATCCAAGCTCGATATGACGAAGCTCGACTGCGATATATACGTCTCGCTTTCCGCGAGAGAAGAGGTCGGACACCGCGCGGTCTCCGCGGCGGCATTCCGCATCGCGCCGGATATGGCGATCGCGATCGACGTCACGTTCGGCATGGCGCCCGAGGGCAAAAAGCCCGGGGATTCCGACATGAAGGGCGGTCCCGTACTTTCGCTGACGGCGACGCTCGATCCCGCGCTCGAAGCGGACATCCTGCGCGTGGCGAAGGAGAAAGAAATCACCGTGCAGACCGTTGTGGAAGCGGTCGACACGGGCACGCACGCGGACGATATTTATCTTTGCGCGGGCGGCATTTCGACGGCGCTTCTCGGCGTGCCGCTGTGGTTTATGCACACGGCGAACGAAGTGATCGCGCTCGAAGACCTCGAAAAGACGGCGGCGCTCGTTTCCGCCGTGCTGACGGATCGCTACGGAAAGGAGGGGGCATGATGGATTTTCTGACACAATGGAAGACCTTTTCCCTCGCGCTCGCGCCGTCCGGCAGAGAAGCGGCGATGGCGGACTGTCTGCGGCAGGCGCTTGCGCCGCATTGCGACGACATCCGCACGGACAAGCTCGGCAATCTGATCGCGAAGATCGCCCCCGAGAAGCCGACGCATCGCGTGATGCTTACCGCGCCGATGGACGAGTGCGGCTTTATAATCAGAAATATAGATAACGACGGTCGTTTGCGTCTGACGCTCCTCGGCGCTTACGATACGCGCGTGCTTTCGGGGCGGCGCGTCGTGACGCTTTCGGGCGCGCACGGCATCGTCTCGGCGAAGCCGATCCACGTGCTTTCCGCCGACGAGAGAAGCAAGCCGACACCGTCGGACCGCATCTACGTCGAGCTCGGCGCCAAGGATAAGGCGGAGGCGGAAACGCTGACGCACCTCGGCGACTTCGGCACGTGGGAGCCGAAATTCACGGCACTGAAAAACGATTTTTACGCGGGCAAGGCGCTCGGCGCGCGCGGCGCGTGCGTCGTGCTTTGCGAAGCGGCGGCACAGCTCGCGGAGATGAAGCGGGCAGGGAAACTGCAAGCGGAATTCGACCTCGTATTTTCCGCGAAGCGCCGGATCGGCGGACGCTTTGCCGCGGTGGAAACGGCGGCGTTCACGCTTTGCCCCGATGTGGTTCTCGTGATCGACGCGGCGGCAGCGGCGGATTTTGATAAGGCAAAAGAGACGGAGCGCGGATGCGCGTGCGGCGCCGGCGCGGTGATCGCTCCCGCGGACGTGAAAACGATCTACGACCGCGCACTTTACGCGGACGCGACGGCGCTCGCCGCGGCAAATGGGATTGCATGGCAGACGCCGGGCACGGCGGCGGGCGCGGGCAACGAGGCGGGTGTCCTTCACAAAAGCGGAGCGGGCGCGCGCACGCTTTCGCTCGGCATCCCGACACGCAACCTCAATTCCGGCGCGGAAATCGTGAAAAAACAAGACGTCGAAGCGGCGCTCGCGCTTCTTTCGGCATGGATAAAAAAGGAGAACGGCTGATATGTTTGCATTACTGAAAAAACTGGTGACGGCGTCGGGTGTTTCCGGCGACGAGGGGGAGATTTCCTCCGTGATCGAAAAGGAGATCGCGTCTTATGTGGACTCCGTCCGCACGGACGCGATGGGCAATCTGATCTGCTTCAAAAAAGGGACTGCGAAAAACGCGAAAAAGCTGATGTTCGCGGCGCATATGGACGAGATCGGCTTCATGGTCAGCTTCATCGACGAAAAGGGCTTTCTGCGCGTTTCCAAGATGGGCGGCATCAACTATAACGCGGCGGCGTTCTCCGAAGTGCTCTTCAAAAACGGAACGCGCGGCGTGATCGTGCCGGACGCGCGCGTCGGGGCAAAGGACTATCGTCCCGAGGTCTTTTACGTGGATATCGGCGCGAAATCGAAAAAGGACGCGGAACGTCGCGTGGCGATCGGCGATACCTGCCGTGTCGCGCCGTCGCTGACGCGTCTGGCGGGTGCCCGTGTGACGGGACGCCCGATCGACGACCGCATCGGCTGTCTCATGCTGATCGAGGCGGCAAAGGCGGCAAAAACCTTTGAAAACGACACGTATTTTGTCTTCACGGTGCAGGAAGAAGTCGGTGTGCGCGGCGCGAAAACGTCCGCGTTCGGCATCGCGCCCGATTATGCGGTCGCGGCGGATATCGGCGGCAGCGGCGACGTGCCGAACAGCGCCCCCTTTGAGGTCGTGCTCGGCAAGGGCATCGCGATCAAGCTCAAAGACGGTATGGTCATCTGCCATCAGAAGATGATCGCGGCGATGAAAGAAGCCGCAACGGCAAAAAAAGTGCCGTTCCAGCTTGAAATTCTCGAGTCCGGCGGCACCGACACCTGTATGCTCCAACAGGCGGCGGGCGGATGCGTCGCGGGTGCGCTTTCGATCCCGACGCGCTACGGTCACAGCGCCGTGGAGGTCGTCGATCTGAACGATGTCGCGGGCGGCGTTTCGATCATGGCGGGACTCTGCGAAACGAAACTCGGTTAAGAAAAGAGAAAACGAGATGGAATTTTCGGAACAAGTCAAAACGCTTGCTGCGCAGGCGGAAACGGCGCTCGCGCCCGTTTTCACGCAGATCGACGCGGTGGCGGAGAAGAATACGGCGCGCGTGCTGGACAGCTTTCGTCGGCATCGCGTGTCGGAAACGATGTTTGCCGGCTCGACGGGATACGGCTACGGCGACGTCGGCCGCGATGCGATGGGCGAGATTTACGCGGACGTGTTCGGTGCGGAGGCGGCGTTCGTCCGGCATCAGTTTGTCAACGGAACGCAGGCGATCTCAACCGTCCTGTTCGGGCTGTTGCGCCCGGGCGACGTGATGCTCGCCGTGACGGGAAGCCCCTACGATACGCTTTCCGAGGTGATCGGAAATAAGACGAAAAACGGCGACGGCTCGCTTGCGGACTTCGGTGTGGATTACGACGAGGTGGGACTGCTCCCCGACGGGGCGGGGGACTTCGACGGCATCGCGGAAAAGCTCCGCACGCTCGGCGACCGCGTCAAGATCGTTTTCATTCAGCGCTCGAAGGGCTACGCGAACCGTCCGACGCTTTCTTCGGTCGAGATCGGCGAGATCGCGCAGTTTTGCAAGGCGAGAAGCCGCGCTTACGTCGTCGTGGACAACTGCTACGGCGAATTTTGCGACGAGACGGAGCCGACGGCGCACGGCGCGGACATTATCGTCGGCTCGCTGATCAAAAATCCGGGCGGCGGTATGGCGTCCTCCGGCGGCTATATCGCGGGCACGGCGCGCGCGGTCGAGCTTTGCTCGTATCGCATGACGACGGTCGGCATCGGCACGGAATGCGGCGCCTCGCTCGGACAAACGCGCGAGATCTGTAAGGGCTTTTTCTTCGCTCCGCACGTCGTCGCGCAGGCGAAAAAGACCGCGGCGTTCGCGGCGTATCTCTTCGGTGCGCTCGGCTACAAGGTCGAGCCGTCCTACGACGCGACGCGCCACGATATCATTCAGACGGTCGTCTTCGGCAATCCCGACGGGCTGTGCGCGTTTTGTCGCGGCATCCAGCAGGGCTCGCCGGTCGATGCGTTCGTCACGCCGGAGCCGTGGGACATGCCCGGCTACGCGGACAAGGTCATCATGGCGGCAGGCACGTTCGTGCAGGGCGCCTCGATCGAGCTTTCCGCCGACGGACCGCTCCGCCCGCCGTATACGGCGTTTTTCCAGGGTGGTCTGACCTACGAAAGCGGCAAATACGCGATCATGACCGCGGCGGAAACGCTCCTCGCGGGAAAATAAAGAAAACACGTCGAAAAATGCACGAAACGCTCGTGCATTTTTCTTTTTGGCGCCCGACTTCGACGGGATTCGCGCCCGCGCGTCTGTATAATAAGAAGCAAGTCCGTCTCCGGCGGCATTTTGGGAAATCGGGTGAACCTATGACGGAGGAAATTTACGGCGACGTGCTGTTTTTGATCAATTTCAGCATGGATTTTCTACCCCTATATCTCGCGGGGAAGATCGTGCATCTCGATTTGCGCGCGTGGCGCGTCATTCTCGCGGCGTCGCTCGGCGCGGCTTACGGCGTCGTGTCGCTCTTTTTTGATCTCGGCTTCTTCTGGAATACGCTCGTCACGGTTGCCGTCACGGTCTTGATGGGCGCGCTCGCGTTCGGTCCGTGCTCGTTTGGCACGTTCGCGGCGGCGACGGCGCTCTTTGCCGGCATCGGGATGCTGATCGGCGGCGCGATGACGGCGGCGTTCGTGCGGCTTGGACGCTATCAGACGACGATCGTGCTCGACGGCGCGATCCATACTGTTTATGGCGATCTGCCAATGTGGATTTTTCTTGTGCTGGCGGGACTTTCCGCACTTTTTACATGGGGAATCGGCGCGATCGTCTCCCGACGGCGGCACGCGCGTTTTTGTGAGATCATGGTGCTGTTCGACGATTTTTCGACGACACTTCGCGGACGGATCGATAGCGGCAACCTCGTCAGCGAGCCGATCACGGGCACGCCCGTCATTTTCGTGAAAGCATCGGCGGCGGATTGTCTGCCCACCGAGCTGCGCGAGGCGATGACGGCGGGCATCGCGGGGCTCGGGGAGCAGACCGCGGGCCGTCTTCGCGTCGTGCCGTCGCGCACGGTCGGCGGAGAAGCGATGCTTCTGGCGGCGGTGCCGCGGCGCCTGTATCTGCGCACGGAAAAAAACTGGGATGCCAAACGCGCGCTGATCGCGCTCGATACCATAGATGGGGATTTCGACGGCGCACCGGCGCTCGTGCCGGAAGCGCTGACGTAGGAGGAGTTATGAAGTGGATACATAAGATCGGATTCCGGCTTCGCGTTTGGTGGGCGCGACTGTTTTGCCGCGGCGTTTACTATATCGGCGGCACGGAAACGCTTCCGCCGCCGCTTTCGGAAGAGGAGGAAGCGGCGCTTCTCGCTATCCTCGACGAAGACGAAAACGCCAGACGCACGCTGATCGAGCGCAATTTACGGCTCGTCGTCTATATCGCCAAAAAATTTGAAAATACCGGCGTCGGCATGGAGGATCTGATCTCGATCGGCACGATCGGGCTGATCAAAGCGGCGAACACGTTCCGTCCGGACAAAAATATCAAGCTGGCGACCTACGCCTCCCGTTGCATCGAAAACGAAATTTTGATGGTGATCCGCAAGACGTCGAATCTGCGTGCCGAGGTGTCATTCGACGAGCCGCTTTCGACGGATTGGGACGGCAACGAGTTGCTTCTCTCCGACGTGCTCGGCTCCGAGGAAAACAGCGCGCTCCACGACATGGAGGAAAATGAGGAGCGGCAAGTGCTTGCCGACGCGGTGGCATCGCTCCCTCCGCGGGAACGGGAGATCATCGAGCTTCGCTTCGGGCTTTCGGGCGGCAGGGAAATGACGCAAAAAGAGGTCGCGGACGCGCTCGGCATCTCGCAATCTTACATCTCGCGGCTGGAAAAACGGATCATCGACCGACTTCGGGAGCAAATCAAAGATAAAATTTGAATTTTTTTTGAAAAAACACTTGCAAAACCGCGAAACATATGATATAGTAAAGAACGATGCGAATACAGCGAAATGAGGTGTTATGAAAATGAAGGAAGGAATCCATCCCAATTATGTCGATGCAACCGTGAGATGTGCTTGCGGTGAAGTCATACAGACCAAATCCACAAAGGGCGATTTCAGAATTGAAATTTGCTCCAAATGCCATCCTTTCTTTACCGGCAAGCAAAAATTTGTCGATGCCGGCGGACGCGTTGATAAATTCAAACAGCGTCTCGAGCAGAAGAAAGTCTAAAAAAGGCGTTTTGGCGGGATACCCCTGTGGGTTTCCCGCCATTTTTCTTTTTCTCGCCGCATCCGGTGAGCTGAATTCAAAGAAAAGGAATCCGATATGATCGAAAAAATCATGCAAGCGCAAGCCCCGTGCGTCCTCGTTTCCGTTTTGGAAAAGGGCGCGGACCACGCGGAAAGCGAAGCGTCGCTCGCGGAGCTGGAACGCCTCGCCGATACGGCGGGCGCGACGGTCTTTGCCGTTCTGACGCAGGAAAAAGAGTCGCCCGACGCGCGCACGTATCTCGGGAGCGGCAAGCTGAAAGAGCTCGCCGAGCTTTGCGAGAAAAACGACGTGCATATGGTCATTTTCGACTCGGAACTTTCGCCCTCGCAGATCAAAAATCTGGAAGACGGGATGAAGGACGTGCAGGTCATTGACCGCAGTATGCTGATCCTCGACATTTTCGCGCTTCACGCGACGAGCGGAGAGGGCAAACTGCAAGTGGAACTGGCACAGCTCAAATATACCGTGCCGCGTCTGATGGGGCACGGAACCGAGCTTTCGCGTCTCGGCGGCGGTATCGGCACGCGCGGCCCCGGCGAGAGCAAGCTCGAAACCGACCGCCGTCACGTCAAACGGCGCATGGACGCGCTCGAAGAAGAACTTGAAATTTTGGCGAAAAACCGCGCCACGCAACGGAGCGGGCGCGATCGGAGCGGCACCTTCAAGGTGGCGATCGCCGGCTATACCAACGCGGGAAAATCGACGCTTCTCAACGCCCTGACGGGCGCCGGAATTCTTGCCGAGGACAAGCTTTTTGCCACGCTCGATCCGACGACGCGAAAGTTTGCTCTTCCGAATGGAGAGGAGATTCTGCTGACGGACACGGTCGGCTTTATCCGCAATCTGCCGCACCATCTGATCCGCGCGTTCCGCTCGACGCTCGACGAGGTCGTTTACGCGGATGCGTTGCTGATCATGATCGACGCGTCCGATCCCGAATCGCTCTCGCAGATCGCCGTCACGCAAACGCTGATCGACGAGCTCGGCGCCTCGGACAAGCCCGTTTTGTTCGTTTACAACAAATGCGACCGCGGCATCGCCGTCCATCCGACGACGCCGACGGAGCAGAACGTCTTTGTCTCCGCGAAAACGGGCGACGGACTTGACGTTTTGCAGGAGAAATTGCAGACGCTCGCGGCATCGGGCAAAACGACGTGCCGCTTCCGCTTTCCGCCTGACAAGCTCGGGCTCGTCAGCTCGCTTTACGAAAGCGCGACGGTGCTTTCCTGCGACTACGACGATAGCGGTGCGCTCGTCACGGTGACATGCGACCGCAAAACGGCGGGCAAGCTCGCGGCATATCGAACGGAAGAATAACTCGGAGAAAGGAGCCGCGCATGGCAGGACTGACGACGCTCGGCAAGGCGGCAAGCGCCGAATTCACGGAGAAAAAATCCGTTTTCATCGGCTATGCCTCTCCGGTGAAGACCGCGGAGGACGCGGAGCGCTTCATCGCGGAGATCAAGAAAAAACACGCGGACGCGCGGCACAACGTGTCGGCATATCTCGTCGGCAACGCCGTGCGATACAGCGACG
>CALEJO010000221.1 GCA_937898155.1 uncultured Clostridia bacterium
TCACCGCGCTGATGAGGATATAGAAGACCGACGAGAAGCGGACGGCAAACAAACTGAACGCGATCATACAGCCGACCGTCGCCACCAGAATCACGATGTTCAGCGCGTCCTTTTTGATGCCCTTGAACATCTTGATCCCCGCAGAAAGGATCAGATAAACGACGCACGCCTGAATTCCGCGGAACGCATTCGCCACGAACGTGAGCGAGAGAAACCGATCAAAGAACAGCGAGATGACGTAGATGATCGTGAACGACGGAAGCACCATGCCGAGCGTCGCGCAGAGAGAACCGAGCACGCCCGCCTTGCGGTAGCCGATATAGGTCGCGGAATTGATCGCGATCGGGCCCGGCGTCGACTCGGCGATCGCCACGAGATCGAGAAATTCCGCGTCGTCGAGCCAGCCCTTGCGGGAGACAAACTCGTTCTGCATCAGCGAGATCATCGCGTAGCCGCCGCCGAACGTAAACGCGCCGATTTTCATCATCGTGAAAAAGAGGTGCCAAAGAAGCGTCGCGCGCTTCTCTTTTTTCGGTCCGTCCTGCGTTTGCTCCGATTCGCTTAAATACTCCTCGGTCATGCGATCGTCAGAATATCGGAAAAGCCCGTAATGTCAAAGACTTCTTTAATGTCGTCGCAGACATTTGTGATCGTCATTTTCCCTTGCTGATTCATTTTCTTCTGTGCCGCGAGCAGCACGCGAAGCCCTGCGGACGAGATGTATTCGAGTTTGGCGAAATCCAGCGTCAGCTCCGTGATGCCGTCGATGGCTTTGAGGGCTTCTTCGAGTTGCGGTGCGGTCGTGGTGTCGAGCCGTCCTTCCAGTGCGAGCGTCAGAGTCGCTCCCGTTGCGGTTTTGGTAATGGTCATGATTGTTCCTCCTTAAAATACTAATGTATCCACCCGATCCAAAAGATCGAGAATATGGTTTTTATAACATTCGATGGCGCGTGCCTGTGCTTCGGAGCCGTCTCTCCGACGGATCGTGCGGCGGAGCAGACGCGTATAGCCGACCAGCATCGCCTTGCATTCGACGTCGGCGATCACAGCTTCGTCCCCGGTGCCGAGATAGCGCGGCAAAAACTTCGTCCAGATGGCAGTCATCGTTTCCTGCGGCAAGCCCAGAAACTCCATCGTGATGTTCGGATCAAGCTCGGAGAAGCCGATGCAGGCGTTATAGATGCTCGCCAGTTCAAACACGGGGTGTCCGTGGCAAAGCGTATCCATGTCGATCAGGAGTGCTTCCCCGTTTTGCATCATGATGTTTTTGACGTGATAGTCGCCGTGAAGCAAACGATAATCGACGGGCACCGCCTCGCAGAGCGAGACGAGTTTTTCCGCCTTGTCCGCGGGCAAATGATCGCGCAAAAAGTTTGCCCAGCCGATCACGACGTCGCGCATATCGGGCATCTCGCCCGCGTTCACGGTCGTGCCGTGGATCTTTTTCAGAAGATCGACGTAAACATCCACGTATTCGTCGAGTTTTTCGGGCGATTCCCGAATGAGCTTGCCGAGCGATTTTGCGTTCAGCATCTCAAAGACCGAGCCGTATCCGCCGCCCACCTTGACGACGTCATAGGAGATCGCGGTCGGCACGCCGAGCACGAACGCGCGGCGGGCGAGCTCCCGCTCGCGGTGGATGTCGGGAAGCGAATCGGGATTCAGATAGACCTTGACGATCGTATCGCCGTCGATGCGGTAAACCTTGCCGTTCGCACCCTGCCCGATCACCTCGCACCCCTCGACGGAAAGGCGGCGATACGCTTTTTCCACTGTGATCATTTCGGTGAAGCCCGTCATTTCAAAAATGTCGTAAACTTCACTCGATGCGTTGATGACCTTGAACGACGGCTCCGTCTTGCGTAGGCGAAGCACAACACGGAGTCCCGCCGAAGAAATGTATTCGAGATTCTCGGCGTCGAGAACGAGAGCGGTGTGTGGCGTATTCGCGCGCGCCTCTTCGATCGCGGCTTCCGCGGCAGGCGCGCTCGTGGAATCAATGCGTCCGCAGGCAAACACAGTCAAAATGCCGTTTTCCAGTTTCGTTTCGATCAGATTCATATGCGTTTCTCCTTATCGGAAAAGATTTCGTCTACCAGTTTCACGTATTCCCGATATGCCGCGGTGTCGGACAATTCGGAAAGCGATTTCGCGATCGTCCGATAATACCATTCGTGCATCTTCGGATCTTTTTGGT
>CALEJO010000222.1 GCA_937898155.1 uncultured Clostridia bacterium
ATCTTGTAGCGTTTTTGAAAAACGTGTAGTTTATATAGACAGCTTTTTCTCCTACTGCGAAGAAAGTCAATTCCGAGAGGAAGCGAATCCCGCAAAACGGTTTCGCGCTGACGCGCGAAGGGCCAAGTATGCCCAAAAATCTCACAATAAAAACCATATAGTTTTCCTACTTGAACAAATAGGGGTTAATGCAAAAAATCAATAAACTTTGAATTTCCCGCCGCTTGACTTGCTTTTCCTTATTTGATATAATAAGCAAAATAAAAGGAGATATCTTATGAAAAAACTACTTGCCATTCTTCTCGCACTCTTCACTCTCTTCCTCGTTTCCTGCGGGGAAACACCCGCAGAAACCACCACAGGAGGCACCCCGACGGAAACCACGGCGACGCCGACCGCACATGAGGGCGTTTCCATACACGGTGAAGTGGTATCGAGCCGAGGTCATGCGTTCGTTGAGATGGAATCGCGTGTCCTGTTTTGCACAAAGTTTGAAAGAGGCGGGGATTTCACCGCCTATTACAGCAAAGCGGATGGGCTCGGATATCATTACTGTTTTGATCCTCTTTGCGATCATAAAACAAACTGCATGGCATATCGTTTCCGTGTCGGAGCCCCCATCCTGTATCTCGGTCACGTCTATCAAAATCGCATCTATTATACGGGAAAAGAAACCAACCTCGCGACCAGGCAGACTCGCGTTTTGATCATGTCCTGTAATTTTGACGGATCGGATGTCCGCAAAGAGTTGGATACGAATGAGCATGATATCTCATTTCACTCCTGCTATGATCGTTATATTTATTACTCGGTCGCTGATATGCGGACAGGGGGATTTCTCTTTAAGCGATTTGACATCGAGACAAAGACTGTGATCGACATCACGAAAAACGGGGACAGCGGCATTGAAAATTCTCCGCGCTATTTCTATAACGATTCCATGTATACCACAGATAACACCGGTATCATTTACGAATATGACCTTGACGGGAGCAATCCGAGAACGCGGGAAAGCATTCAGATTTTGCGGACTACAAGCCCGTTTTGCAGTGGCTCCCGCGTGCTGATCCAAAGCAGAAACGAAACCAGCATTTACGATTTTGAGACCGACGGTGTAGTGTGTACGCTCTCCGCTTTGTCTTTCAACGACGCGTCAATCCTGATTCACGGTATGGATGAAGAATATATCTATTATCTCCAACTTTCGCCGGATGCGCCCCAAAAGGCCGCCATGGAAACCGGAAAAATCTATCGCATCCGTCTGGACGGCACGGACAATAAGTGCATCTACGACGCGTCCGATATGTATGTGCAGTCCACAGACGAATTTTGTATTATCGGCGATACCATGCTGATCCATATGGCACCTTACGCGTTGAGCACGAGCGTCATCGGTTCCACGGACGTGAATTACAACAAAGAAGTCTACGTCGCGCACATCGAGGAGGACGGCACGCTCACCGACGTGCATGAACTCGTGATCGAATAAGCAAAACGGCGCACCCGCTTGGATGCGCCGCTTTTCATTTTTGCTGTTCCCTGCGCTCTTCCCGACGCGATTCTCTGCCGCTGACGACGCACAGGCACATGGTAAAAACCCCAACCACGCCGCCGATCATGAGCCCGAGCACAAACGCGATCCAACTGCTCATATGCTTCTCCTCCCGTTTTTTCGATAGGATCGCCCGAAAGAACGCCGCATAATCAAAAACGGGTGTCAAGCACCCGTTTTTTTCTACTCGCTCACGATCTTTTTTCGTTTGAAGAGATAAAACGCCACGCCGAGCAGAATCCAGACGACGAGCATCAGATACGATTCCTTGCCGAAATGCACGCCCGACAGTCCCGGGATCGGGATGAGCTGGAGCACCATGAACGACGCGGAAAATGCCACGCCGACGATCGCGAGCACGCGCAGCGCACGGCTTCCGTCGCTGTCGCGTTTCAGCGTGACAAGCGTGGACGCGCACGTGAAGAAATAGCCGATCGACGCGCCGATCGCCGACATATCGACGAACCAACCGAGCGCTTCTCTGCCGAGGATCGGGCCGGACAGCGAAATCAGAATGCAGAAGATCATCGCGTTTTTCGGCGTGCCGTGCTTTTCGTCGATCTTGCCGAAAAATGCCGGCAGATAGCCGTCGCGGCTCATCGAATACATCAGCCGGCTCGACGCGAGATAAAATCCCATGATGCCGGACAGCACCGCGCACGAAACGCCAACGCCGATCAGCACTTTTCCGAACGTGCCGAGCAGTTCCTCCGCCGCCACGAGAAGCACCCATTCGCCCGCCATCACGCGCTCCGGCCAATTTTCGAGCGCCGCCGCGGCGACGGTATTGTTCGCCGTATAAACGAAGCAACCGAACGCGATGGCGACGACCATGATCGCCATGACTTTCTGATAGGAAAATTTGAATTCCTCCGCCGCCTGCGGGATCGTGTCGAAGCCGACGAACGCCCATGGCGCGATCGCAAACGTGGCGAGAATCGCCGAGAGAATGCCGCCCGTTCCCGTATGCGCGTAATCTCCGATGTCGGCGGCCGTCGCACCTGCCGCGATCGCCGCGTTCTTATCAAAGCCCCAAATCGGAGCGAAGTTCACACCCTGTGCCTTGGCGGAAACGATCGCCGCGATCGTCAGCGTGAACGCGCACACGGCGAGAAGCGTTGCCAACACCGTTTGCACAAAGCCCGCTTTCTTCACGCCGAGGATGTTCAGAATGCCAAACAAAATGAGAATGCCCATCGCGAGCGCCATCTCGCCGAGCCAGACATCAAAGCCCGCGATCTGATAATGGAAGCCCCATTTGAGGATGTCCGCCGTGCCGTCGAGCCCGTCCACGATCAGTCCGATCGCCGTCGAATTCATCGGCACGTTCGTCAGATACGCCGCGACCAAAAACCAGCCGCACAGATACGCCGCCCGCGTGCCGAAGCAGTTTTTCGTGAATGTGAATTCCCCGCCCGCCCGCGGATATTTCGGCACCATATACGCATAACTGAACGCGATGATGACCATGACGAGCGCACCGAGCACCATCGCGATCGCCGTGCCGGCAACGCCGGAATTCGGCAAAAATTTCTTGCCGGGATTGATGAATGAGCCCCATCCGATGATACAGCCGAACGCGATCGCCCAAACGTGCATCGGATTCAGTTGCTTTTGCAGATTGTCTTTTCTTTGATCCATATTTACCTCCCGCTTATACGTCGTAAGTTTTGTCGATCGCTTTCAGTTCGCGGAACGTGTCAATCTCCACGATATCCTCGTCCTTGCACGGACGGACCGCGATCTGATATTGCCCCTTGAACGCCTGATTCGGCACCGTTTCCCAATAGCGTTCCTTGCCGCCGGGCGCTTCATACGCCTGCTTGATATGCTCGGAAAGCTTGGCACCGTCCGCCGCGTTCCAATAATAGATGCCGACCATCTGATAGCAGTTCAGCCCGCCAACTTTCTCCTCGTTCACATTGCCGTCCTTGTCCACCGTCAGGCACCAATCGTCGGTGCGCTCTTTCCAGATGCCCAGCACGTCCGACTGATAATGATATTTCGTGATGATCGCGGGATTCGAAATGAGAAGGTCCGCTTCCAATACGTAAGCGTTCTGCATCAGATACCGCGCCGTCATAGCGGAGGAGATGTTATTTGCTTCGTTATACGACGGATTTTCGAGGAATTTGATCATCGGATACTTATAAAGAAGCTGATCAAACTGCTCCGCGAGATAGCCGCGCACGATATAAATTTCGCTGATGCCAGCGGCAAGACAGGCGTCGATCGCCGTGTCGATCATGCGTTTGCCGTTGACGCGGACGAGCGGCTTCGGCGTATTGAGCGTGATCGGAACGAGTCGCGATCCAAAGCCCGCGGCGATGAAGATCGCGCGCTTGACGCGGAACGGTTCGAGCGCTTCCCGCCCGGCGGTCGTGATCACGCCATCCGAAACATAGCCGGCGGTCGTCAGCTCCTTGATCGCTTTATTGATCGTTCCGAGCGAATGGCCGCACTTCTCTTCCAAGAAGCGCTGGCTCGATTTTTCCGTCATGTCGGCAAGCGTGGATAAAACGTCGAATTGTTTTCTGGTCAGTTCCATAGGGTTTTCTCCTTTTTGTTCAAAACGCGAGAATTGTTTTTTGAAAATGAACGAAAAATTCTTTTTTTCGGTAAAAAAAGCGCGCAAAAAACCGCGCGTTCATTTCCGCGAGGTTTTTGCTCTTTCGAGAAACAGTATAACAGAAGATGCGCGAAATGTCAAGAGGAAACCGTCAGATCACTTCGCTGACGGGGGTGAACGGCAGATTCAGCGCTTTGGCGACGTTCTGATTCACGCATTTGCCGCCGTAGATATTGAGTCCGTTCTTGACCTTCAGGTCATGTCCGTTCATGTCCAGCGTGCACCCCTTGTAGAAGTAGGCATTCTGGTCACCCT
>CALEJO010000223.1 GCA_937898155.1 uncultured Clostridia bacterium
ACGGCATCCACGGTGACCCATCATCGGGTTGAACTCGTGCAGACCGGTGATGATGTTCTTGATCTGTTCCACGGTCTTGCCCTGTGCTTTTGCGAGCGCGGCAATGTCTTCTTCCGTGGTGGGAACGAACTCATGGAGCGGAGGATCGAGGAAACGGATGACAACCGGGTAGCCCTCGAGTGCTTCGTAGAGCTTCTCGAAATCGCTCTGCTGCATCGGCAGGATCTTTGCCAGAGCAGCTTCTCTTTCTTCGACGGTGTCGGAGCAGATCATCTCACGGAATGCCGCGATTCTGTCCGCTTCAAAGAACATATGCTCGGTGCGGCAAAGACCGATACCCTCGGCGCCGAGTTCACGGGCTTTCTTCGCGTCGCGAGGCGTATCCGCGTTGGTGCGGACTTTCAGCTTGCGATATTTATCTGCCCAGCCCATCAGACGACCGAAGTCGCCGCCGATGGTTGCGTCAACCGTCGCGATCGCTTCGCCGTAGATATTACCGGTGGAGCCGTCGATGGAGATGACGTCGCCTTCGTGGAAGGTCTTGCCGCCGAGCGTGAATTTCTTGTTTTCTTCGTCCATGGCGATTTCGCCGCAGCCGGAGACACAGCAGGTGCCCATACCACGGGCAACGACCGCTGCGTGAGAAGTCATACCGCCGCGGACCGTCAAGATGCCCTGCGCCGCTTTCATGCCGGTGATGTCTTCGGGAGAGGTTTCCAGACGGACAAGAACGACCTTCTTGCCGGCTTTCTTCCATGTTTCCGCGTCTTCCGCGGTGAAGACGACTTGTCCGCAAGCCGCGCCGGGAGAAGCACCGAGGCCTTTGCCGAGGGGCTTCGCCGCTTTGAGTGCCTTGGCGTCAAACTGCGGATGGAGCAGGGTATCGAGGTTGCGCGGCTCGATCATGAGGACGGCTTCTTCTTCGGTTCTCATGCCTTCGTCCACGAGGTCGCACGCGATCTTGAGCGCCGCCTGCGCGGTTCTCTTGCCGTTGCGGCACTGGAGCATGTAGAGCTTGCCGTTTTCGACGGTGAACTCCATATCCTGCATATCGCGGTAATGGTCTTCAAGGAGCTTGCAGACCTTGACAAACTGCTCATATGCTTCGGGGAATTTCTCTGCCATCTGGGTGATCGGCATCGGGGTGCGGACGCCGGCAACGACGTCTTCGCCCTGTGCGTTCGTGAGGAATTCGCCCATCAGCTTCTTTTCGCCGGTCGCGGGGTCACGGGTGAACGCGACGCCGGTGCCGGAGTTGTCGTTCAGGTTGCCGAAGACCATCGGCATGACGTTGACGGCAGTGCCCCAGGAATAGGGGATGTCGTTGTCACGGCGATAGACGTTAGCGCGGGGGTTGTCCCAGGAACGGAACACGGCGCGGATGGCTTCGTAAAGCTGGACCTTCGGGTCGGACGGGAAGTCCTCGCCGAGCTGCTTCTTGTATTCCGCTTTGAACTGCGTTGCGAGCTCTTTGAGGTCGGCGGCGGTCAGTTCGACGTCGTATTTGACGCCTTTCTTTTCCTTCATCGCGTCGATGAGCTGCTCGAAATACTTTTTGCCGACTTCCATGACGACGTCGGAGAACATCTGGATGAATCTGCGATAAGAGTCGTAAACGAATCTTTCAAACTTCGGATCGGGATTGCCTTTGATCATTGCGGCGACGACTTCGTCGTTCAATCCGAGGTTCAGAATGGTATCCATCATACCGGGCATGGATGCGCGCGCACCGGAACGGACGGAAACGAGAAGCGGATTGGTCAGATCGCCGAATTTTTTGCCGTTGATCTGTTCCATCGTGGCGACGTTCTTCATGATTTCGCTCATGATTTCGTCGTTGATCTGTCTGCCGTCTTCGTAATACTGGGTGCATGCCTCGGTGGTGATGGTGAAGCCCTGCGGAACGGGAAGACCGATGTTGGTCATCTCCGCGAGGTTGGCGCCCTTGCCGCCGAGAAGCTCACGCATGGATGCGTTGCCTTCGGTAAAAAGGTATACATACTTTTTTGCCATGTTGATTTTACCTCCATTTTTTTGGTTTTCTTAGGATTATAATGCTAAAAACCTTTCCATTCCGTTATTATAGCACAAGTCTTTTCCAATATCTATACTTTTTGCAAAAAAATTATAATTTTTTTCGGAAAAAATGATTTTTTTGATCTTTCCGAGCAATTTTTGAATTTCTCTTGCAAAACGTTCGTTTTTCCGCTACAATAGAACATAATGGGAAAGAATTTTGTTTATGGAAAAATCCCTCCGGGATTCAAAAAGGGGAACATATGTCCATTTTCGACGCATTCAGAAAACTCGACGAAAAGAAAACGACGTGCGGTGCCGTGGAATATCTTATCGCGGGGCTCGGCAATCCGGGAAAGCAGTATGAAAACACGCGCCACAACGCGGGCTTTCTGGCGATTGATCACTTGGCGGAAACGCTTGGCGTGAAGATCAACCGCTCGAAATATCAGGCGCTCGTCGCGGAAGCGACGTTCGACGGGCATCGCGTGCTTCTCATGAAGCCGCAGACCTATATGAACAGCTCCGGCACGGCGATCGCGGAGGCGGCGAAGTTCTATAAAATTCCGGCGGAGCGCGTGCTCGTTTTCTGTGACGATATTACGCAGGTGCCGGGCAAAATCCGCATTCGTCGGAGCGGCTCCGCGGGCGGCCACAACGGGCTGAAAAGCATCATCGCGTGGCTCGGAACGGAGAATTTTCCGCGGGTGCGCATCGGCGTCGGGGAAAAGCCGACGCCCGAATACGATCTCGCAAACTGGGTGACGGGCAAGATACCGGAGCCGGACTTTAAGGCGATCTCCGCGCGCTTTGACGACGTGGCGGACGCGGCACGGCTGATCCTCGCCGGTGACTTCGAGACGGCGATGAGCCGTCACAACGGATGAACGGGGGAAACGCATGAATTTGATTTTGGACCGTATTCGCGCGGACCGCGAATACGGAGAAATACAGAGGGTGCTTGCCACGCGACAGCAGATGGCACGGCGCTCGCCGTCGCTGGTGACGGGACTTTGCGAGGGGGCGCTTGACGCTTTCCTCGCTGCTTCTGTTTCGGACGCGGAAGACGGCTTGCCCGCCCTGATCGTGGCGCAGGATGAGAAGACCGCGGCACGTCTTTGCACGACGCTTTCCGCGTTTGGTGTGCGCGTGGGGTATTATCCCGAACGCGATCCCGTGCTTTACAATATCATTTCCTCGCACGAGCTGGAACACGAGCGTCTCGCCGTTCTGACGGGGCTGATGCAGGAGACACTGGACGCCGTGGTGACGACGCCGACGGCGGCGCTCTCCTTTACGATTTCCGAGGATATGCTTCTCGGCGCCACGCGCCGGATCGCCGTCGGAGAAACGGTGGAAATGGAAGAGCTGGTCCGTTTTTTGACCGAATCCGGCTATGTGCGCGCCGACCTCGTGGACGGCAAGGGACAGTTCAGCGTGCGCGGCGGCATCCTTGACGTGTTTCCGCCGCATCTGCGCGCGCCGATCCGCATGGAACTGTTCGGCGACGAGGTCGATCAGATCGGCATTTTCGATTTGATGACACAGCGCAAAACGGAGAATATCACCGACGTGACGCTCACGTGCGCCCGCGAAATTCTGCTCTCGGACGAGAGGCGCGGCGCGCTCGCCGAGCAGATCGCCGCCGCGGCGAAAAAGGCGGCGATCCCCGAGATCAAAGCGTCGCTGATGCGCGAGCACGAGGCGCTCGTTTCGGGCGTGGAAATTTCGTTCTCCGACAAATATATTTCGTTTATTTATCCCGAAAAAACGACGCTGCTCGACTACTTTGGCAGTCGCGCGCTCGTCTTTGCCGTGGAAACGCCCGCCGTCCTCGATCGCGTCCGCGCCGAGGAGGCACATATGCGCGAGACGGTGGGGGAACTGCTGAAAAACGGACTCCTTTTGCCGAAATATTGCACGTTTTCCGCGGAGGAGACGGCACTCCTCGCGTTTTTCGAGGCGCACGCGGCGCTTCTCATCAATCAGTTCGTTTCGCAGTATCCCGGTAAGCTCGCGGGAATGTATACGTTTTCCGTGCGCCCCACACCGACGGTGCAGGGCGATTTCGGCGTGCTTTCCGAGGACATCGCCGGGTATCTGCGCGGCAAATATACCGTGCTTTTGCTCTGCGAAAACGACGCGGAAGCGACGGCGATGACGACGCTCCTCTGCGAGCACGATCTGCCCGCCGTTTTCGCGCCGATGACGCGCGCGGAGGCGACGCCCGGCGTCGTCACGGTGACGTCGTTCGACAGCAAGGGCTTTGAAATCCCGTCCGAGCGGTTCGTCTGTCTTTCGCTGACGTCCGGCGGCACGAAGACGGAAAAAGCCATCCGCCGCCGTGCCTCGAAAACGGCGAAGGGCGAGACGAAGGCAAAAGAAAAAATCCTGTCCTATGCTGATCTTTCCGTCGGTGACTATGTGGTGCATGACACGCACGGGATCGGCATCTACAAGGGGCTGGAAAGCATCCGCAATTTCGACGGCGTGCGCCGCGATCATATCAAAATTCAATACGCGGGGACCGACATTCTCTATGTTCCGTGCGAGCAGATCGACTCGGTTTCCAAATACATCGGCGCGGGCACGGACGGCGCCGATTTGAAGCTCTCCCGCCTCGGCGGCGCCGAATGGACGAAGACGAAAGCGCGTGTCAAAGGCGAGGTCAAGAGTATGGCGAAGGAGCTGATCGCGCTTTACGCGGAGCGGATGCGCCGTCCCGGGTTTGCGTTCGCGCCCGACGACGAGGTGCAGCGCGAATTTGAATCCACGTTTGAATACGAGGAAACGGACGGGCAGCTCATCGCGGCGGAGGACATCAAGCGCGATATGGAAAAGCCCGTGCCGATGGATCGTCTCTTGTGCGGTGACGTCGGCTTCGGCAAAACGGAGGTCGCGCTTCGTGCCGCGTTCAAGGCGGTGCTTTCCTCCAAGCAGGTGGCGATCCTCGTGCCGACCACGATCCTCGCGATGCAGCATTACCGCACGATCAGCGCGAGAATGCGCGGATTTCCCGTGCAGGTGTCGTTCGTTTCGCGGTTCAAATCGTCCGCGGAGCAGGATGCGACTCTGCGCGCGCTCCGGCGCGGCGAGATCGACATCATCGTGGGCACGCATCGGCTTCTCTCCGAGGACGTGCAATTCCGCGATCTCGGACTCGTGATCATCGACGAAGAACAGCGCTTCGGCGTGGCGCACAAGGAAAAGCTCAAACAACTCGCCAAAAACGTGGATGTGCTGACGCTGACGGCGACGCCGATCCCGCGCACGCTGAATATGGCGATGACGTCGATCCGCGATATGTCGGTGCTGGACGAGGCGCCGGGTGACCGTTTGCCTGTGCAGACCTACGTTTTGGAGCACGACGACGTCGTGATCTTCGAGGCGATCCGCCGGGAACTGCATCGCGGCGGGCAGGTGTTTTATCTCTATAACCGCGTGGAGACCATCCGCGAAAAAGCGGGGCGCATCGCGCGCCAGTTTCCCGACGCGACGGTTCGCATCGCACACGGGCAAATGGACAAGGCGGAGCTCGCCGACATCTGGCAGGCGCTCGTGGACGGGGAGATCGACATTCTTGTTTGCACGACAATCATCGAGACCGGCGTGGACGTGCCGAACGCCAATACGCTGATCATCGAACACGCGGACCGCATGGGGCTTTCGCAGCTCCATCAGATCCGCGGACGCGTCGGACGTTCCGCCCGCCGCGCTTACGCGTATTTCACCTATCCGCAGGGCAAGGTGCTGACGGAAATCTCCACCAAGCGCCTGCAAGCCATCCGCGATTATACGGAATTCGGTTCCGGCTTCAAGATCGCGCTCCGCGACCTCGAAATCCGCGGCGCGGGCGACGTGCTCGGCGCCCGTCAGCACGGGCATATGGAAAGCGTCGGATACGATATGTATCTGAAAATCCTGAACGACGCCGTGCTGGAAGAAAAGGGCATCACGCCGAAGGTGAAAGCGGAATGTGTCGTCAACATCGGGCGCGATTCCTATATTCCCGAAACGTATATCCCGTCGGCGGCACAGCGCATCGACATTTATAAAAAGATCGCGTCCGTCGAAAACGAGGCGGACGTGGACGACATCGCGGACGAACTGCTCGACCGCTACGGCGATCTGCCGACGTCGGTGGAAACGCTCCTTTCGATCTCGCTGATCCGCTCGGTCGGCGGCGAATGCGGCTTCTCCCAGATCGACGGAAAAGAGAGCGACGCCGTGATCTATCAGACGAACCTCGACGTCTTGGCGTGGTCGGAGCTGGCGGCGGAATATCCGGGGCGAATCCTCATGCGCCCGACCGACAGACCGCACATCGTGTGCCGCGCCCGCCGCGGAGAGCCGATTTTTGCCTTTTTGCGCGGTTTGTTAAAAAAATATCTACAAATAAAATCAAAAAAAGTATAGATTTTTTTGTTTTTTTATAGTATAATGATTCAGTATTCGATTCCGTTATGCGGAATTTCGATAGATTGAGAACATTTTAAGGAGAAAGAACATGAAAAAACTGACGATGAAATGGATTGCCGCCTTGCTCGTGTTGGGCATGGTATGCATGATGCTTGCCGGATGCGGCTCGAACGAGACGATGGTTTCGATGACCGTGGACGGAAAGACCTATACGCTCACGACTGCCGAATACGACATTCTGATGAAGATCAGAAAGCTCGACATCGCGTGCAGCATGCTGATGAAGAGAGAATACGACACGCCCGCACAGTGGGCACAGGAATACACGGGCGACGACGCGGCGTTCGACGGTCAGACCGTGGATCAGTATTATACCGCGATGATCCTCGATCAGGCGAGAGCGATCGTTGTCGAGAAATATCTCGCCGAACTGAACGGTCTTTCGATCTCGAAAGATAAGCTCGATACCTTGAAGACCGAAGAGAAGACCGCTATCCAGAATCTCGGCGGCAAGGGCACCTACAAACAGTATTGGGGCTATACCGCTTCGGATTACTACGCATTCTACGCGATCGCATCCGAGCGCTCCTCGATGGTTTCCGAGTTCCTTTATAACGAGGAGACCGGCGCGCGCAAGCTCTCCGAGGAAGACCTCGCAAAATACTATAACGAAAACTACGTGGCATACCAGCTCATCGTGATCGACACGACAAACGACGTGGACCGCGACGAAGAGGGCAACCGTGTCGTCAACGACGCGAAAGACGGCTACAAGACAACGAAGATCGAGGACGAAGATCGTAAGACCGAAAAGCAGAACCTCGCCGACCTGGTTCTCGCGGAGCTGAAAGACGGCGCTTCGTTCGACGAGATGATCGACAAATATTCCGACGAGTATTTCTCCGTGGAATATAAGAGAGGTCTGCCCGTGCTGAAAGACAGCACTTTCATCACCGACGCGGTGCAGGAAGCGATCAAGGACCTCGAAATCGGCGAATACACCACCGAAGCCATCGGCGTCAACAGCAACGCATATTTCTATCTCGTGAAGTGCGTGGAGCTGCCCGAAAACGCATTCTCCGACGAGGAATATGAGGATTTCTTCACGAATTATCGCAAGACGCTCGAAACGGAAGATTATGAAGAATACGTCGAGTCCTTCTTCGACAAAGTGACGGTCGATACGGCGCTCGCCTCGGAGTTCACGATGGCTGACACCTATCTTTCCAAATACGCAGACTATTACTACTCGATGTATCTCAATAGTCTGTATGGCGGCAACTGATTTGTGTTTGGATTTGTCAGACCGTTTATTCCGAACCTGCGGGTGAAGGAATACGAATTTTATCAAAGTATTTATTGCGGACTTTGCCGCTCGATGCAGAAGCATACGGGCGGCATTTCCCGCGCGGCGCTCAGCTATGATATGGCGTTTTTCGCCATGGTCCGGCTCGCGCTTTCGCGGGAGACGTTCGGCATCCGGAAGCGCCGTTGCGCGTTTCATCCGCTTCGCAAGCGCCCGACAATGCGCGACAACGAGGCGCTGACCTACGCCGCTTACGTCGGCTCATATCTGGCGTGGAACAAGCTCCGCGACACCATTGCGGACGAACACGGCATGAAAAAAGCGGGCGCCGTCATGGCGATGCCGCTCGCGCGCGGGCTGAGAAAAGCGGGGAAGCACGTGGAGACGCCGGCGCAGATCATCGACGACGCGCTCGCGGCGCTCGCGTCGCTGGAAGCGTCGCATTGCGCGATGCCAGACGCACCCGCCGACCTGTTCGGCGAGATGCTCGGGGCGCTTCTTTCCTACGGATTTGACGGGAATGAGGCGCGCATCGCGTCGGAGATCGGACTACACGTCGGCAGATGGATCTATCTTGCGGACGCGATCTGCGACGAGCCGGAGGACCGCAAAAAGAACGCCTATAACCCCTTTACGGAAGCATATCCCGACGCGGAGGACGCACGCCGTTTTCTGCGGGAGGAGGCGGACGTTTATCTTTCCTATGAATCGACAGCGGCGCTGCGTGCGGTCGAGTTGATCGATTTTTCCGATCGGCCGATGCTCCGTGCCTGCCTCGAAAATGTCCTGACGGACGGAATACAGAGCGCGCTCGAACGGGTGCGCGGAAAGGAGAACGCACATGAATCAGGACCCGTATAAAGTGCTCGGCGTGGATCGGAACGCGAGCGAAGACGAGATCAAAAAAGCGTATCGTGAGCTGGCACGGAAATATCATCCCGACAATTATGCCAACACTCCTTTGGCGGATCTCGCCGGCGAAAAGATGAAAGAGATCAACGAGGCATACGAAGAAATTCAGAAAATGCAGAAAACGCAATCGAATTTCGGCGAAACCGGTGATTTCGGCGGGAGCAGTTCCTTTTATTCGATCCGCCAATTTATTTCCGAAAACAATTTCTATGAAGCCGACGTGCAGCTCAACGGGATTCCGTCGAGCGAGCGGAACGCGGAGTGGTATTACCTCAAAGGGCTTGTGTTCGCGGGACGCGGCTGGTATTTTGAAGCGTCCAAATATTTCGATACCGCTTGCCGGATGGACCCGTCGAACGTCGAATATCAAACCGCGGCGCAAAACGTGCGCAATCAGAACGGCAATTTCCGCGGAAACGGCGCGGAAACGAGTATCTGCAATATCTGCTCGGGACTCGTTCTGGCGGACTGCTGCTGCGAATGTTGCGGTGGCGATCTGATCCCGTGCTGTTAAGATGAAAAAGACCAAAAAGCTCGTTCTGGCGGCGATTTTTTCGGCGATCGGCGTGATCGTTCTCGCGCTCGGCGCCCTTCTTGAAGTGCTGGACATTTCGGTGGCGGTGTTTGCTTCGCTGATCGTGCTGTTTTTCGTGGCGGAGATCGGGCGCGGCTACGCCGCCGCGGTCTATCTGACGATCTCCGCGCTTGCCGCTTTGCTGATCCCTCTGCGGTCGTCGGTGCTTCTTTTCATTTTGCTGTTCGGCTATCTGCCGATCACGAAGTATCTTTTTGAGCGGCTCGGAAAGTGGCTCGGCTGGGTGCCGAAGTTGCTTCTTTATAACGGCTTTTTGCTCGTGATGTGGCTCGCGTTCCGCGAGGTGACGGGCATCACGCTGGAAAACGGGCTCGGCATTCCGCGCGAAGCGATGGCGGCGGCGTATTTGCTTTTTTCCAATTTGCTGATGATCGTGCTCGATTTTCTTTACGACCGTCTGCTTCGGCTTTATTTTTTGCGGATTCGCCCGAGGATCGAACGGTATTTGAAATAAAATCACTCTCACCGTCATAGGAATGAACGGGAGAGTGATTTTTTTTGCGCAAATTTTGGATTTTGATCTGCTTTGTTTTCCTTTTTTCATCGTGCGGGACGGCGCCGGCGGCGGAAGAAAGCGCCGAGGGTAAGGTCCTCCTTTTGACGAAGACATTCGGGTTTTCCGACGGGATCGTTTATTCGAGCCGCGCGGACGCGCCCTGTCCGCTGACGGACGCGATGATCGCGCGGATGTTCGAGGGGTGCGGAGAGCTGTCTGTCTTTGCCCACGTGGACGCGATGGCGGTCTATTGCTCGCGCCGGTTTTCGCCGTGCGAGATCACGGTGATGAAGCTCTCGGACCGCTCGCATCGGGACGAGGCGGTGCGTCTTTGCCGCGCACGCGCCGCGAAAAAGAAAAACGCCGCGGTCTATGCCGACGGCGTTTATGTGTATTTGCTTTGCACCGAGAAAAACGCAGAGATTCTGGATTTTTTACGCTGACACGATCTTGCCACAGTATTCGCGCCGCAGAAGCGCGATCGCGTCTTCGTCGCCGCGGACGGCGAGCGGGAACGGGCAATAGGGCGCGGCGTCGAGCACGGTGCGTGCGTCGTTCGCGTCACGCAGGCGCACGAACGCGAAGCCGAGATTGTCTGCCATGTCCGACGCGTCGTCGGCGAAGTCGTCGCCGACGTCGATCGGATCGGGCAGATCGGTCGGGATTTCCGCGATCACGCGGCCCGTGCAGGCGAGTCGTGCGACGGAGGGGATCATCGCGGGATCGGAGGGTGCGTCAAACGCGTCGATCGCTTCGCGGAGCGCGCGGACGTGCGTTTCATCCGTGCCGCAACAGCCGCCGAGCACGGCAATGCCGGCTTGGAGCATGGCGGCGCCGATTTTGCCGAACTGCTCGGGGGAGAGCGGCGCGCGCGTGCCGTTTGCGTCGGGCGGACCCGCGTTCGGCTTGGCGATGAGCGGAATCCGAAGCGCGCGGGAGAGCGGGACGAGCGGCGCGAGAAAAGAGAGCATTTCGCTCGGCCCCGTCGAGCAATTCAGCCCGAACGCCGAGATGCCGAGCGCCGACAGCGTCAAAAGCGCCGCCGCCGGATCGTCGCCCGACATCGTTTTGCCGCTCGGCGTGACGGTCAGCGTGACGAAAATCGGCTTGTCCGACGCTTCTTTCACGGCAAGCACCGCGGCGCGCGCGGCGGCGAGGTCCATGAAGGTTTCCACGACGAAAAAGTCCACGAGCGGCGCGAGCGCGCGGACTTGATCGCGATAATCGTCGATCAGCTCGTCAAACGTCGCGGTGCCGACGGGTGCGAGAAATTTGCCGCTCGGCGACAGGTCGCCGCCGATCAGCCCGTTTTCGCCGACGGCTTCGCGGGAAAGCGCGGCGAGTGCGCGATTCATTTCTTCCGTTTCGGCTTCCAGCCCGTAGCGACGGAGCACCGCACGATTTGCGCCGAACGTCGGCGTCAGCACCGCGTCGGAGCCGCAGGCGCGATAGGCGCTTTGCGTGTGCAGAATGGCATCGGGATGGGAGAGAATCCAGCGCTCGGGGCAGACGCCGCTCGGCATTCCCGCGCGGATCATCGCCGTTCCGGTCGCACCGTCGAGGAGCATCGGCAGGGAAAACGGAAAATCCAGATAAAGTTCGTTCCATTTTTTCATAAATTACACTCGCAATCTTGAATTTGTCGCAAAAAGATTGTATAATTATCATCAGTATATCACATTTCGGCGGGAATGCAACCCCGCCGCACAGAATTCTATGGAAACGGACGGAATCATTATGAAACCTTTGAAACTCGGTGCGATTACGAAAAAAATCATTTGGGGCGGAGAGCGGCTTGCTCGAGAATATGGCAAGGGCACACCCGGCGAAAAACTCGCGGAATCGTGGGAGCTGACCTGCCGCGAGGACGGCGTCAACCGCATCGTCGGCGGCGAATTTGACGGCACGCTTCTCTCCGATTATCTCGCTTCGCATAAGGACGCGGTCTGCGCGGGATGGGACGGCGAGCGGTTTCCGCTACTCATCAAGCTGATCGACGCGGAGGCGGACCTCTCGATCCAGGTGCATCCTGACGACGAATACGCTTTGGCACGGACGACCGATCTCGGCAAGACCGAGATGTGGTATATCGTCGATGCCGCACCCGACGCGCACATCATATACGGCTTCAAGGAGCAATACAGCACGGATGAGATTCGCGCGGCGATCGAAGCCGGCACGCTCGAAACGCTGATGCACTACGTTTCCGTGAAAAAGGGGGAGACGTATTTCATTCCCTCCGGCATGGTGCACGCGATCTGCCACGGCATTCTGATCGCGGAAATCCAGCAAAATTCCAATATTACCTATCGCGTTTACGATTATAATCGCCGCGGCGCGGACGGCAAGCTCCGTCAACTTCACGTGGACGACGCGCTGGCGGTCTTTGCCAAGATTCCTGATCCGCTCGCCAAGGGCGCGGAAACCGACGCGGCAAGCGGACTTCTCGCGGGTTGCCCGTTCTTCCGCGTGTATCATCACGCGGGCGCGTTCTCGCGCACAGTCGGCAAAGAAAGCTTCTGTCATCTGCTTTGCCTTGACGGGAAAGCGACGGTCGCTTACGCGGACGGAAGCATGACGATCGAAAAAGGCGAGAGCGTCTTTGTGCCTGCCGGCACGGGCAAAATCGAGGTCAGCGACGGCGCGGACGTGATCGTTTCGTCCCTCTGATTTTCGGAGAAAAATGCCGATGAACACAGCTGAATTAAAACAAATCCAACTGTCAAGGCAATATCTGACAAAGAACGCAAGCAAAGAAACCGTAATCAGAGATTTATGCGGAATCCAGTGCCAGTTTTTGAATAGCGCCATCCACTCGCTTCTCATTCGTTGTAAGGAAGAAATAAACAAGGAATCCCTCGGCGAGAATGTCATCAAAAATTGGACGATCAGAGGCACTCTACATATGATTTTGGAAGATGATCTTCCTTTATTCAAGCACGATGACGGATTTTATCGGAACAATAACTGGACGGATGAGCTTTCCGGCGGCAGAATGTGGATCACCGGCGAAAGAAAAAAATATTTCGCGGATCATATTGTAAAAAGTGTGGCTTCCGGAATAGAAAAGCGCGAGGATTTGCGTCTTGCTTGCAGAGAAGCGGGAATGACAAACATCGAAGAATCCTATATTTTTGACAGTTGGGGCGGCTTGCTCAGACCGCTTTGCGAAAGAGGATTTCTTGCGTATCAGGTGAAAGCGGAAAAAGCGTTCAAGCCGTGTAAGCCGTATACGCCCATGCCTCACCATGAAGCGGTCAAGCAACAGTTGGCTCGGTATCTTCATCATATTGCTCCGGCGACGATAAACGATATTTCCTATTTTTTCGGGTTTGCCAAAAGAGATGTGAAAGCGCTTTTGAGCGAGCTTCCGGTCGAGACCGTTATGATAGACGGAAAGCAATATTTTTATATGGGAGATATTGACGCTGACTGTCCTGATATTCCAAAGTGTATTTTTCTTGCCGGTTTTGATCAGCTCATGCTGGGATATCAAAAAAAGGAAAGTATTTATCTGGAAAGCGAATATCTGCGCGGCGTATTCAACTTGGCGGGCATCGTGATGCCCGGTGTGCTTTTAAACGGAACGATCGCGGGAACATGGAAAAAGAAAAACGGCGCGCTCGAAATCAAGTGTTTCCGGGAAATATCCGAGGCGGAAAAAAAGGATATCGAGCAAGCCGCGGGCTCGCTTTGGGATGATACAAAAGCAATCCAATATCATTTGTGATGGGGAAGAAAAAATCCCGATGCGGTCGCATCGGGATTTTTCGTTTATTGCTTTTGACGGCGGGACGCCGTGGCGTTGGCGATGGAGAGATAATCGTTCGTGAGGATCGTATCCACACCCGCGTCAAGGGCGCGGCACGCTTCTTCGGGATCGTCCGCAAAGAAGAGGTTGCAGAGGATACCGTTTGCGTGCGCCTTGTCGATGGTTTCCTGCGAATAATAGGGCTTGAACAGTTGGATCTTCTCCGCGCCGAGCACGATCGCGCGATCTGCCATGGAGAGCATATCCGTTTTGTTGCCGTCCCAGCCGACGCAACGGTGGATTTCCGGCGCGACCTCGTGGAACGCGCGCAGGCAGTTGTCGGAGGTGGACATCATATAGACGTGACGCTCGCAGCCGTATTTACGCAGGAGCGCGGCGACCTTTTCGTATTGCGGATCGGGCGCCCACTCGGGACGGTCGTGCTCCATATCCCAAATCTTCATATGAATATTCATGATCGTGGTGCAGGCGAATTTTTGCAGGATTTCTTCGAAGGTGATGATCGAAAGCCCGGAGAAATGCTCGCCTTTTTTGCATCCGAAATCAAACTTGCGCAGTTCTTCGAGCGTGTAATCCCAGACGTGCCCCGTGCCGTTCGAGACGCGGTTGAGCGAGGCATCGTGGATCGAAACGAACTCGCCGTCCTTGGTCGCCCACAGGTCGAACTCGATCTCCGCCGCCCCGAGCGCCACCGCCGAGCCGAACGCCGCCAGGCTGTTCTCCGGCGCCACGGTGCTGAACCCGCGGTGCGCACAAAGC
>CALEJO010000224.1 GCA_937898155.1 uncultured Clostridia bacterium
ATTCATGTGAGCTTCCTTTTTTTCTAAGTGTTGCACTTGATAGTATAATTCACCATTCATCATAAAAAGCGCACGGATTTTTCCGTGCGCTTTTTCCTTTTTCGCTTCGGGAACGGAACAGATCGATTTCCGCAAACGCGCTTCGTTCGGACGAGAAATTTTTTTCATTTTCTCTTGACAAACGCGATCCCGCGTGATATCATGGTGATATCAAAACAAATCGGAGGATGATACCATGAAGGAAAAAGTTTTGACCAGAAAGAAAAATGGTCTTGCCGTTTTGGGCTTGTTGGTTTTGCTGGATTTACTGCTGTTTGCCGGCTTCGTGTTTGGGGCGGTCGATGACAACCCGGCGGTCATTGTCCCGTGCATTTTGGCGCTCGTTCTCAGCATTATGCTGTTTCCCGGACTGAAAGTGATCGGTCCGCAGGAGGCGATCGTGCTGACACTGTTCGGCAAATACTACGGCTCGATCAAAGATCCGGGCTTCTATTACGTCAATCCGTTCTGCACGGCGGTAAATCCCGCGGCGAAAACGAAGCTGAATCAAAGCGGCGACGTCGATAACGGCGAAAAAGTCAGCCCCGTGATCGTGGCTGGCGCGACCGCGCAGGCGCAGGCGAACATCGCGGTCAACAAAAAGCTTTCGCTGAAAATCATGACGCTGAATAACAGCCGTCAAAAGATCAACGATTGCCTCGGCAATCCCATTGAGATCGGCATTGCGGTCATTTGGCGCGTCGTGGATACGGCAAAGGCGGTCTTTGACGTGGATAACTATAAAGAATATCTCTCGCTCCAATGTGACAGCGCCCTGCGCAATATCGTTCGTATTTATCCTTATGATGTCGCGCCGAATGTCGATACGACGGGCGACGGCGTTGCGGATGAAGGCAGCTTGCGCGGATCGAGCGAGATCGTGGCAAATCGTATTCGGGAAGAGATTCAGTCCAAAGTCGATTGTGCCGGCATCGAGATCATCGAAGCGCGCATCACGTATCTGGCGTATGCGCCGGAGATCGCCGCCGTCATGCTGCAAAGACAGCAGGCGTCCGCCATCATTGACGCGAGAAAGATGATCGTGGATGGTGCGGTCGGCATGGTGGAAATGGCACTCGAACGTCTGAATGAAAACGGAATCGTGGAGCTTGACGAAGAAAGAAAGGCGGCAATGGTTTCCAATCTGCTGGTCGTACTCTGCGGAAACCGCGACGCACAGCCGATCGTCAATTCCGGAAGCTTATATTGATATGGAAGATAACAAGAAAAAACAAGTGCCGCTCCGGCTTTCTCCGAAGTTATACGCGGCAGTCGAGGCGTGGGCGGAGGACGATTTCCGTTCTGTCAACGGGCAGATCGAATATCTGCTGACGGAATGTGTCCGCCAACGCAAAAAGAACGGGAAATATGTGTCGGATGACATTGACGCCCCGCTCGAAGTCGTCATTCCCGAGACGAAAAAATCGTGAAATGCGCACTTTTCCGCGCGAAAACGAAAATTGATTGATATTTATCATAAGGAGAATTGATTATGCTTGGCTTATTTATTTTCGGTATCATTTGTCTCATCATCGGCGCAGGGCTTTATTTTGTCCGCAAGAAAACCAACCAAAGCAAGGTGCTTTCCGCGGTGGCGGGCATTGCGATTCTGCTCGCGCTTGTCATGGTGATCGCCAGCTGTGTGCGCACCGTTCCGACGGGACACACCGGCATTGTCACCGCGTTTGGCAGTGTGCAGGACTATACTTACGAGGCGGGCGTCCATTTTACGGCGCCGTGGCTCGACGTCATCAATATGGATAACCGCAACCAAAAACAGCGTATCGACCTTTCCTGCTTCTCATCGGATATCCAGGAGGTCAGCGTGATCTATACGCTGAACTATCAGATTCAGAAATCCAACGCGCAGACGATCTATAAAACGATCGGCACGGATTATTATCAGACGGTCATCGAGCCGCGCGTGCAGGAAGCGGTGAAGAGCGTCATGGCGAAATACACCGCCGAGGAACTGCTCTCCAACCGTGCGGAGCTTTCTAAAGAGATTCGCTCCATTCTGACGGAAAAGCTCGAAGCATATCACGTCGAAGTGCTGGATACGTCGCTCGAAAACCTTGACTTCTCCGACGCGTTCACCGACGCGGTCGAAGCAAAGCAGGTCGCGGAGCAGAAAGCAAAGCAAGCGCAGATCGAGCAGGATCAGAAGACGATGGAAGCGGAAGCCGCCGCGAAGCGTGCCGCGATCGACGCGGAAGCCGCCGCGAACGTCGCCGTGATTGCCGCGAACGCGGACCTCGACGTCGTCAAGATTCAGGCGGACGCCGCGGAATACGCGGGGCAGAAGGATGCCGCCGTCATCGGTCAGCTTCGTGACATTATGGCGACAAATCCCGATGACCTGACCGACGAGGACATCGAGCATCTGCTCGTCTATTATTACATTCAGGCGTGGGACGGCAAGCTCCCCGAGACTTACATCGGCGCGGAAGATTTCTATGCGCTTCTTTCGTCGCTGGCGACACGGCAAGCAAACTGAAAAACAGAAAAAATGCCCGTAAACGCGGGCTTCCCGCAGGGAATTTCAAGTATAAAAAACCGGCACGGCTTGCGAAGGCAAGCCGTGCCGTGTTTTTTGTCCCCTGCGGGGAGGGACAGAATATGAACAAAAGTACCTGTCATGTCCCTTTCATATATCTTTACAATAAATTGTATCACATTTTTTTCGTTTTGCAATACTTTTTTCAACTTTTTTGCAAAACCAAAGAAGAGCCCGCAAATGCGGGCATTTTCAGGGCTTTTCGGGCTTTTTCAGCCCGGCTTTTTCTTTTTGAAGCATCTTTTTGTGATTTTGAGCGTGAAAAACTCACGACCAAAAAAGATGCCCATCATTTTTGCTCAACAAACAGGGATTTGTATCAGGCGTTATAGTACATATCGTAAACCACATACCCGCCTTTGTTTTTCAGCGAACCGTCGTATATTTCCATGCACATCTGACACATCGGTTCGGTCATAGGATATCCGCTTACGGGATAGATGCCATATTCGGATGATGTGCAAAAGCCAACGGTGTTGTAAAAGCGGTAATTACCCTCGACGATAATGCCGCAAAAGCCCATCTTTTTTACTTCCTCAATACCGAGCTTTATCATTGCCGAGCCGATGCCCTGACGCAGATAATCGGCATGAACGGATACCGGCGCAAGCATCACGATATCGGTATCTTTCGCTCTGCCATGTCCGCCTTCGGGCGTCTCTGACAGCGGGAAACGGGAAAAAAGAAAATGCCCGACTATCTCGCCGTCAAGCTCCGCCACGAATGCAAGCTCCGGGATATAGTATTCGGAGTCCCTTATTTCTTCTATCAGTGCGACGATATCCGTGCCGTCGGAGTAATCCGTGCCCTCGCGAAAGGAGCGTAGCACCAGCGAAACGATATCTTTATAATCTCCGTGTGTTTCGGGACGGATGGTTATCTGTTTCATATTCGTTGCCATTTTGTAGTCACCTCTGCAATCCGGAGGATGTCACTTTACTTTCCTGTAAATCGGGCCTTCTTCTCCAATCCTGTCGGTCAGTTCAAACCCCGATTTTTCAAGAACTCTTATGGACGCGATATTGTCCTTATCTACCTCGGCAGTTATACAGTTGATTGTATTCTGTTGTAAAGCCCACGAAGCAACAGCCAATATCGCCTCAGTTGCATATCCAAATCCCTGATAATTCTCAGCAATGCCATAACCGATCTCAGCAGAACCGGATCCGTCAATGCCCTTAAAACACAGCTCTCCGATATGTGTTCCGTCTTTCAGTTCGATCATCCAGATGGCATACCACTCCCACTGATCGGGATGTGCAAGGCAGCCGCTCAGCATTTCCGTATAAGCCGCTTTCAGAGCATCCATTGACTGTGCCGCAATAAATGTTTCCATCTGTTCTTTGGAAGCCGAATATATTTTCAACCGTTTTGTATCTATCATATTATTTCACCAAATTCTGATTTATCAAGTTTATTATACCATATTTTTTTGAATTTTTCAACCGGCTTTTCCAAAATGCCATCGATTTTCTGCTGGCGTTTTTGTGGTATAATAAAAGTTACTGTCGCGCCACCAGTGGCAGAAGCGCCGATATCGTCTTTCGACGGCATCGACGGTTTTTATTGAAAAAAGGAGAACAAAATGCCAAAGAAATTGAGATGGAACAAATATTTTTTTCAATAGGGAACAAAAAAGGGGCGAATCTCAGAAAAACATCTCTGAAATTCGCCCCAAAATGAGCAGGTCATCGGTTCAAATCCCCACCAAAGGTTGATTTTGCCGATTGGCATCTTTTTATTTTCATTGAAAACCGATTTTCGAAAAGGCGAGTAAACCGGAGAAAAAACGAGAAAAACCGAGGAACCCCTCGGTTTTTCAGGTGGCATCTTTTTTGGACGCTCAATATGGCGTAATTGAGCAAAAAAGATGCAGCATTTTTCTTGGTTGCCTTGTGCTCGACAAACCGGGATTTGTTGATGTCATATTTTTGTTCTTTATTTAACT
>CALEJO010000225.1 GCA_937898155.1 uncultured Clostridia bacterium
GGTGTTGCTGTAGCTTTCCAGTTCATTGCGGTTGGCAATGTCGCCGTCGTTGCAACGAATTTCGTTGGCCACGCCGTCCCTGTCTTCCCAGAAGTACTGCTTATCAGCATTGTTGAACCAAACGGCATACTTCTTACCTACGGTGAAGGGGAGGTCGGCGGTGGGTTCTTCTTCAGGTTCCACATAGTTGTAAACATAGTTGAAGCTCCATGCGCCGGTGCCGCCGCGGAGACCGCCGGTCTGGCCGCGCTGATCGCGCTGATGTATTCGATCGCATACGTGATCCCCCTGCTCATCACGACCGCGTTTTGGGAAGTCGATTTTTGCGAGGAAACGCTCTTTGAAGCGATCGAATGTGGCGCGATTCTTTATCTGATCGCCACGCTCCGCTCGATCGTTCTCGCGCAGAAAGCGCCGTCGGAAGCATAAAATTCGCAGTTTTTTTCCGTTTCGTCTTGCAATCCGCGATAAAATCGTATATAATAATTTTAATATCAAACAATTTGGAGGTATTTCCCATGTTCTTTTTGGATGAAGCAGCGGCGACAGCGCCGGGCTCCGGCAGCAATCTCTTTATGCTCTTGATGCTCCCGCTTCTTTTGGTCGTCATGTATTTCCTCGTTTTCCGTCCGCAACGCAAGCAGGAAAAGGAAGCGGCCGCAATGCGCAACAGTCTCGCCGTCGGTGATGAAGTGACGACGATCGGCGGCATCATCGGTCGCGTCGTCAACGTCAAGGAAGACACGTTCGTCCTCGAAACGACGAAAGAGCGCACTAAAATCCGCTTCGAACGCAGTGCGGTGAAACGCATTGATCGCAAGGTAGACGCGCCCGCAGAGCCGGCGGCACCCGAGAAAGAAGAGCCCGCCGCAGAATCCGCGGAAAAATAAAAATCCCGACATAAAAAACCTCCGGACCGCATAGAATGCAGCAAAAAGGTCCGGAGGTTTCTTTTTATGGACAAATCGGTTTCTTCCCGTCACACGCAGAAAAATCGCGGCTTTCTACCGTCCGTCTTCGTCGGGACGCTACTTGCTCTCTCGTTCGGCGCGGCGCTGCTTTTCCTCTTTTCCGGCGCTGACTTGATGCTCGACGATCCCGTGCGCTACGCGCCGGCTTTCGCGTTCGGCGCCCTCGCGCTCACCGCGGTTTTCGGCGGACGTTTTTCCGCGCGCCGCTTCGGGCAAAGCGGCGTGCTTTGCGGCATCTTTTCGGGGATTCTTCTCCTCGCGCTGATCGCCGTGGTCCCGCTCGCGCTTTCATGGGAGATTCGTCTCCCCGTTTTTGCGGTCGGCGCACCCGCCGTTCTTCTGCTCTCCGCGCTGTCCGGTGCCTTGGCGCTCCGCGCCCGTCCTGGAAAGCGCCGCCGCAAAAAACATCGCTTCTGAAAACAAAAAAGACCGCCGTCGGCGGTCTTTTTTACGAAATCCATCAAAGGTATTGTTTGAGGTCTTCGGGAAGCATGTCTTCCGTCACAGACGAGGTGATCGTCACGTCGACGTTGGCTTTTTCCGCGAGCGCCACGGTCTCTCTGACAAAGTGTGCAAAAGCGTCCATATCGTTTCCGCACATCTTGATCGCAGAGTCGATAAAGAAATGCGTGATGTCGCTGTTCGAAGCGAAAATGCCCGCGACAAAGCCATAAAGCGCCGCCGCACCGTCGACACCGAATTCGGAAACGTCGATGAGTCGTGCCTGATATTTGATATCATAACGGAGTTTGTCGCCCTTTTCGAGGCAGACAACCGCGCCGTCCGAAGAATTGATTGCCGTATTGACCATATTGATCAGCGTTTTGGTTTTGCCCGTGCCTTTCAGACCGATAATAAGTTTCATGGAAATACCTCTTTTCTGAACGGATGATGTTGATGACGTCGCGCGTTTCCGCGCGAAACTTCCGCTATCATTATCATACACCGTTTCCAATGATTTTTCAAGCGTTTTCACGGAGAATTTCTCCGTCTTTCTTAATTTTATGGATTTTTGCCAAAGCCGAGTGGGCAAAATTGTGATTATTGTCTCAACTTCACACGCCGGCGTCGATGCGGCGGATGTTCTTTTCGAGTTTTTCGCGCGGAACGGTCATTTCATGCCCGCACCCCACGCAGCGGACGCGAATATCCGAGCCGACGCGAAGCACCAAAAGACGCGAACTGCCGCAGGGATGCGGCTTTTTCATTTCGAGCGTATCCCCGACCGAAAAGCGTTTGATCTCCATAGCTCCTCACATTCCCGCAAACTGTGCCTCGTAAAGCGATGCGTAAAGTCCTTTTTTCTCCAAAAGAGCCGTATGTGTGCCGCGTTCCTGCACGCCGTCGCGCGTCAGCACGATGATCTCGTCCGCGTTTTTGACGGTGGAGAGGCGATGCGCCACGACGATCGTCGTTCTGCCGTGGCAGAGCAGATCGAGCGACTGCTGGATGAGAAGCTCCGTCGTATTGTCAAGCGAGCTCGTCGCCTCGTCCAGAATCAGAATCGCGGGATTCTTCAAAAAGACGCGCGCAATCGAAATGCGCTGTTTTTGTCCGCCGGAGAGCTTCACACCGCGCTCGCCGACTTCCGTATCGTAGCCGTCGGGCAGAGACTCCACGAACTCGTGGATGTTGGCGAGCTTTGCCGCTTCGATCACTTCCTCGCGCGTGGCATATTCCTTGCCGTAAGCGATATTATCGAAGATCGTGCCCGTGAACAAAAATACGTCCTGCGTGACAATGCCGATGCTTTGACGAACGGACGCGCGCGTCAGCGTCTGAATATCCTTGCCGTCGATACGGATCGTGCCCTCTTTGATCTCGTAGAAGCGCGGAATGATGTGGCAAAGCGTCGTCTTGCCCGAGCCGGACGGCCCCACCAGCGCGACCGTTTCTCCCGGTGCGATGTCGAGATTCATATCGGTCAGAATCTCGCGCTTGCCCTCTTCGTAAGCGAACGTCACGTGTTCAAGCGTGATTCTTCCCTGCACGTCCGTCAGCTCCTCGGCGCCCTCGGCATCGCCCTCGACCGGCGTATCCACGAGCTCGCAGAAGCGGCGGAATCCCGTCATGCCGTTTTGCAACTGCTCCACGAAATTGATCAAACTGCGGATCGGCGTCAAAAAGAGGTTGACGAAAATGATGAACGTCGTGAAATCGGTGAACGTGATCCACTCGTGATAAGTAAAGAGACCGCCCGCGAGCAAAATGATGACGTTCAGCACGTCGATGATGAATGCGTTGCCCGCGAAAAATTCCGCCATCGCGTGATAATTGCGGCATCTCGCCTTGACGAAGCGGCTGTTGCTTTTGTTGAACTTTTCTTCCTCATATGCGGCATTGCCGAACGCCTTTGCCACACGGACGCCCGCGATGCTGTTTTCGAGCGTCGCGTTGACCTCCGAAACCTCGACGCGCGTTTCGGTCGAGGTCTGGCGGAGCTTCAACCGTTTTTTCGCGGCGAACCAAACGAGAAACGGCAGCACCGCGAAAATGATCAGCGTCAGCCAGATATTGATCGTGGACATCAGAATGAACGAGCCGAGCAGCAAAAATGCCGACGTGATCAAGTCCTCCGGTCCGTGATGCGCCAGCTCCGAAATGTCCATCAGATCGTTGACGATCCGCGACATGATCGAGCCGGTCTTATTGTTGTCGAAAAACGTAAACGGCAGTTTCTGCATATGGTTGAATGCTTCGTGCCGCATATCCGCCTGCATCCGCACGCCGACGATGTGCCCATAATACTGGACAAAGAATTTCAGCCCCATTTTGACGGTATAGATCGCGAGAAGCGCGATCGCCCAAATGACGAGCAGACGGACCTGTTTATTGGGAATAAACTCGTTCATCATCGAGCGCGTGATCATCGGATAAAAGAGATCGCACACCGAAAGCAGAAACGAGCTGAACATATCCAAAAGGAACAGCTTTTTGTGGGGTCTGTAATACGAAATGAACCGCTTGATCATAACTTCCTCCTATTTGCCCATTCTCTCGGTGATGGACAGGCGGGCAACGGAACTTTCATATGCCAGCTTGAAATCACCGACTGCGCGACCGCACGCCTCCAAATCAAAGAGCAAATAATACCGAAGCAGCGTCCAACGATTGCGTTCTTTCTCGGAATGCAATTTTCCGAGAGCTTCCAAGATTTCCGAGATGGCGCTTGCCGCCAGCTCGTAATGGCGCGCGAACAGGTCCGCGCGCGCCCGCAAATGCTCCGCATAGAACGGGCATACCATTTCATAGTCGAATTCCGTGCTTTTCGTCGCCAGCGCACGGATATAGGCGAGGTCGGCGCGAAGATTCGCTTCGTTCAGATCGCCGCCCTTTGCCAAAAGGAGCATTCCCGCGTCGCCGTCCCGCACGAAAGGGATCGCGGTTTCAAACATCTGCGCGGTCTCGGTGAGTTGCGCCTCCGCGTAGATCGTCTTTTTCGCGTGCGCGATCGCCTCGTTCAGATGCATTTTCGCGCTTTCGAGAAGCCCCTCGTTATAAAACTCGATGCCGAGGAAAAGCTCCGACTTCGCCGCGAGAAATTCCGTTTCGTCGTCCGAAACGCCGAGCTCCTGCAAGCGCGCGAGGCATTTGGCATATTCTCCCGCCGTGAAACTCTTTTTGATCTTATCAAGCACCGCCAACTTGCGGAACGTCGAAAGGTCGCCCGTCTCCGAGAAAAAATAGGCGAGCGGCGCGTCGAGCCGTGCCGCCAGCTCCGTCATCGTCGAGATGGACGGCTGTGCGATCCCGTTTTCGATCTCGCTCAACATATTGCGCGTGACGATCCCGTCGGCAAGTGCCGACTGCGTCATCTTTTTTTCCAAGCGGAGTTCTTTGATTTTTTGTCCGAGAAGCATATCTCTCCTCCTCTTTCTCCGAACGCGAAGCGCGGATAATGTAAAAACAATTTACAGTGATGAACATTATACGGCAAAATTCCGCATTTGTCAAGGGGCATCTTGCTTTTTTCGACAAAAAAATCCCGCCTTCCGGCGGGATTTTCCGTTCGGCATTTTTTGCCGATGTTATTTTTGTTTACTTTTTTCAAAATACGTGACTTTCCTTTTCAGAAAGCCGTAAACAAACAGACAAAGAGCGGCGGAAACGACGAGTCCCCAAAAAACGTCCACGATCGAATGTTGCTTCACAAAGACCGTCGAAGCGCTGATCAGAAGTGCGCCGACGATACCGACCGTGCGGGCAAGCGCGGGATGCTTCCACTTTGCAAAGTCAAAAATAGCAAACGTGCCGCCAAACGCGCCGATCACGTGCATACTCGGACAAACGAGCGTGTTCGTATCCAATTCGTAAAGGAATCCGATCACGCGGATCAGCAGATTGTCCCTGCCGAGCGTTTCGAGCGCGGGGCGCAGGTCCTGCCCGTTCGGATAGCACATTCCGAAAATCACGGCACCCGTGAAGCCGATCAGAAGATACCAGATATAGCGCCGGAAGCAACCGCCATCGCGGAACATCAGGATGAGCCCAATCGTCACGAGCCAGACGAACCACGAGAGATACGGGAAAACGAACCACTCGCAAAAAGGAACTTTATCGTCAAGCGGATGATACATCACGGCGTATTCCTCAACGGGAAACCACGCCTCCACGCTGATAAAGAATACGATATACAGGACAACCCCAATCGACCACCAGACGTGTGGATTTTCTTTCAGAAACCGTTTCACGATGGCCCTCCGTCAGCGGGAAACATAGGTGACGACGACAGATTCGCCGCCGAAATAGCGCAGTCCCGTCAAAAGCCGGCTCGCCGCCGTGAAATAGACCGCCGTCATTTCGCCGTTTACGGCAAAACGGGCAAAATAGCGGTCATCCGTCGCCTTCCCCGCAGAATAATCGAGAGACGCGCCGCAGGTTTCCGCGAGCTTGCGATAATCCTCGTCGTCGGCGGGATAAATCCCGTCGTTCTCCTCCACTTTGGCGCAGAAGACCTCTTTCGCGCGGTTAAAGCCGTTCACGCGATAGATGTGAAAAAGCCCTTGATTGACGATATACGTATAGTCCACTTTCGTGAATCGCCACGTGACGAGATATAAAATAAAGATGAGGAGCGGCAACATGGCGATGAGCGCCCCGAGCTTTGTCAAAACGAGCGTGACGTAACAATACGCCGCCGTCACAGCGACGTAAAGCAACAGGAAAAGAAGCCGCTCCGTTTTGATTTTGCGGTCGGGGAGTCGCGTCACGGAAAATTCCGCGTAATTCGAGCCGGCGGTCTCCTCCGAGAATGGAATGTTTTTCGGTCTTGCCACTTGAAAACGCCTTCTTTCTTATCGTTTGATTTGATCGAGCAACTCGCCGCAATCTTGCAGAATGAACTCCGGTTTGACGTCGCTTTTCGCCACGTCGTCCATCGTCGATTCCCCGCTCAATACAAGGAGAGAATGAATGCCCGCGTGCACGCCGCACGCGATATCCGTATAGACGCGGTCGCCGACGACGAGCGTCGTGTCCTTCGTGACGAGCGGGTCTTTTTTGGCGATGCGATCGACTGCCGCGAGCGGCATCTCCGGACGCGGTTTGCCGATGTAATGCGGCATTTTGCCCGTCGCGTTATAGATCATGCCGCAAACGGAGCCGCAATCCGGCACGTAGCCGTATTCCGTCGGACAGACGAAATCGGGATTTGCCGCGATATACGGCAAATCGGGATGTAGCGTCAAAAGCTTTGAAACGTCGTCGAGCTTCTGATACGTCAGCTCGGTGTCGTAGCCCATCACGACGCCCTCGATGGCATCGGAATAGGTGTCAGAGACGCGCACGCCCGTCGCGGCAAGCTCCGCCTTGAACGACGCCGTGCCGCAGACGTAAAAGTTCAGCCCCGGGTGATTCTCATTCAAATACGCCGCCGTCGCCTGCGACGAGGTGATAAAATCGTCGTAAACGGCGGGGATTCCGAGCCGCTCCATCTTTTTGACGTAATCATCGACGCTGCGCGAGGAATTGTTCGTCATAAAAAGATAGGTCTTGCCCTGCGCGCGGATCTCGTCGAGGAGCGGTTTCGTGAACGGAAAGAGATCGTAGCCGAGGTAAAGCGTCCCGTCCATATCAAATAAAAACAGACGAATGTCAGAAAATTTCATTTTGATTTCCTTTCGGTTTAGCAGAACAGCCCTGCTGTTTTTTCACGATATTCGCTCGGTGGCATTCCGTTTCGTTGATGGAACAGCGTGCTGAAATAAAACGGATTTTCATATCCGATGCGCTTCGTGATCTCCGCGACGGACAGCGACGTGCTGACGAGCAAAAAACGCGCGAGCCGCATCCGCTCCGAGATCAGATATTCCTTCGGCGCCTCGCCGAGCGTCGATTTGAAGAGGCGATAGAACGAGTCCTCCGAAAGCTCGACGAGCGAAGAAAGCTCGTCCAACTTGAAATTGCGGTCGATGTTCGCACCGATGTGCGACAGTACCGCCGCAAGACGTGCATAGCGTTCGAGCCGCATCGTGCCGTTCGTAAGCGGCACGCCGTCCGCGATCACCTCGCAAAACAGCCCGTAGAGTGCGTGGTCGATCGTCATGGCACATTCCAGCCGCGTATTGGTAAATTCGCTTTCCAGCGCCGTTTTCCGGATCCTGCGGCACGCCTGCGCCTCGCCGGCAAGCACCGTCGGCAGGTCATAAAGCGAAAGCACACGGAGCGTTTCGTAAATGCGGCAATCTGCCGCCACGGAAAAAACCGTCACTTCTTCGTCGGTGCCGAGCATAAACGCGGTGTCGCACGGCACCAAAATCGCGTCTCCCTCGCGGCAGACCGCCGTTTTTCCGTCCACCGTCATCGAAAACGTGCCGCGTTCGGCGCACAGAAACATCTCAAACGGTAATGCCTCAAAGCCGCGCGTCTGCCCGGCTGTCAAAGGATACTGCCCCGTTCCCGCAAAACGAATGGCGATTTGATTTTCCGGTCCGGTTAAAACGTCCATTTCCGATCCCTCCCGTTTTTCTTTGGCTTTCTCATTTTTTCAGATAAATCAGCAAATAATATAAAATGCACGCGGCAGCAAACAACGTCGCCAGAATCATGATTACCACGGTAATGGCAACCGCGGCTTTTCTGTTTTCCAAAATTCCGTTCAATTTCATTCCACCT
>CALEJO010000226.1 GCA_937898155.1 uncultured Clostridia bacterium
CCCTTTTTGTAAAACAGGTCGGCACCGCCCCACGCGAGCATCGTCAGAAGCGCAAATAGAAACCACATAAGACCACTCTCCCAGTATAGGAATCTTTTATTATATTAACATTTTCCCATACGGAACGCAAGAGGTTTTCGGAATATTTTTTCGCGCGCGGGAAATTGACATTCGGGGCGGAAAGGAGTATACTGGACGCAGAGAGGAAGTGATCCTATGTGGAACGGAAAAAAGAAAGCCGTCACATTCAGCTATGACGACGGTGTTTTGCAGGATATCCGGCTTGCGGAGATGTTCCGGCGATACGATCTGAAAGCGACATTCAATCTGAATTCGTCGTTTCTCGGCGAGCGGAATTCGCTCGTTCGCAACGGCGTCGAGGTGCGGCACGATAAGGTCGCGCCCAAGGACGTGAAGACGGTTTACGCGGGCTTTGAGGTTGCGGCGCACACGAAGACGCATCCGTTTTTGCCGAAATGTGACGACGAAGAGGTCGTCCGACAGGTGGAGGAGGACCGACTTTTGCTGTCCGAGCTTGCCGGCGAGGAGGTCGTCGGGCTCGCCTATCCGTGCGGCGGCGCCAATCACGACGCGCGTGTGGAGCGGCTCGTGCGCGAGCGGACGGGTATCCGTTATGCCCGCACGATCGAATCAAACGGTGAATTTGTGCCGCAGAGCGATCTGATCGCGTTTCATCCGACGGTCTATCATCTCGATACGGACCGGATGTTTTCCCTCGCGGAAACATTTCTCGCGAGCGAGACAGATGAGCCGCAACTGTTCTATATCTGGGGGCACGCGTATGAATTTGACGCGTGGGATTTCTGGGATCGGTTCGAGGATTTCTGCCGGCTCATCAGCCGTCATGACGACGTTTTCTACGGCACGAACCGCGAGGTGCTTCTTCCAAAAGATTGACGGTTGTATACAAACGTATCATTCGATTTATACAGAAGAATAAAAAATGCAGATGCCGGACGGCATCTGCATTTTTTCGTTTCTTACATCAAAGCGTTTTCAGCGTCTCCATGACGTAGGTGCCGAACGCTTCGCAGGTCGCGCCGGTGTCGCGCCCCGTGACGGTGAGCTTTTTCTCCTCGAACATACAGATGTCGAGGGCGCGTTCGAGCTTCGCGGCGCGGTCGGCAAGTCCGACGTGATTCAGCAGCATCACGCAGGCGCGGAGCATGGAGCAGGGATCGGCGTATTTGCCGCGTCCCTCGGAGATCATGCGCGGCGCGGAGCCGTGGATCGCCTCGAACATCGCGTATTTTTTGCCGATGTTGGCGGCGCCCGCCGTGCCGACGCCCCCCTGGAATTCGGCGGCTTCGTCGGAGATGATGTCGCCGTAGAGGTTTGGCGCGAGGATGACCTGAAAATCGCGGCGGCGCTTTTCATCGACGAGCTTCGCCGTCATGATGTCGGCATACCATTCGTCGGTCGTGATCTCGGGATAGAGCGCGGCGACCTTGTGGCAATCTTCGAGGAAGTTGCCGTCCGTCGTTTTGATGACGTTGGCTTTCGTCACGAGCGAGACGCGCGTGAAGCCGTTTTTGTGGGCGTAATCGTAAGCGAGGCGCGCGATGCGGTCCGAGCCCTGTTTCGTCGTCACGACGAAATCGACGGCGAGATCGTCCGTCACGTTATAGCCGCTGGCGCCGACGGCATAGCCGCCCTCGGTGTTCTCGCGGAAGATCGTCCAGTTGATGCCCTCGGCGGGCACTTTGACGGGGCGGATGTTGGCGAACAGGTCGAGCGCCTTGCGCATGGCGACGTTGGCGGATTCGATGTTCGGCATGCCGCTTCCTTTTTGCGGTGTGGTCGTCGGACCTTTGAGGATGACAGGGCAGGTTTTGAGCTGTGCCAGCACGTCATCGGGGATACCTTTTTTGTGGGCGAGACGGTTTTCGAGCGTCAGCCCCTCGATGTTCACAAACTCGATCTTGCCCGCTTCGACGAGGTCGGCAAGCAAAAATTCGAGCGTGCGGCGGGCTTCCGCCGTGATGATCGGACCGATGCCGTCGCCGCCGCAAATGCCGATGCGGAGCGTCGGGAGCGCGTCATAATCGAGAAAGTCGCCTTGCGCTTTCATGTCTTCTACGCGCGCGAGCTGGGATTCGAGGATTTTGCGGAATTTTTCGCAGGCGGCGTCGAGCGCCATTTTGTAGTCATTCATGATGTTCGTTCCTTTCAACCGTTATTTTTGGTGTAATTGAGCAGTCCGCCCGCGCCGAGAATGGCGCGTTGACGGGCGGTGAGCGTCAGGCGAAGCGGGATGCGCGCGCCGGTCGTTTTGTCAACGAGCGTCAGCGTTTCCGCATCGGCGACCGCCGAAGCGAAGCCGTCAATGACGAGCGCATCGCCCTCGGTCAGCTTGTCGTAATCGGCGGGATCTTCAAAGGTGAGCGGCACGATGCCGAAGTTGATGAGGTTTGCCACGTGGATGCGGGCGAAGCTCTTCGCGACGACGGCTTTGATGCCGAGATAGAGCGGCACGAGCGCCGCGTGCTCACGGGAGGAGCCCTGCCCGTAATTCGCGCCGCCGACGATGATGCCGCCGCCCGCCGCCTTGGCGCGTTCGGGGAACGTCTTGTCGCAGACGGTGAAGCAGAATTCGGAGAGCTTCGGCACGTTGGAGCGGTAAGGTAAAATTTTTGTGCCGGCGGGCATGATGTGGTCGGTCGTGATGTTGTCACCGACTTTGAGGATCAGCGTCGTCGCGAGATTTTCGGCGGGCGCTTTGCCGACGGGGATCGGCTTGATGTTGGGTCCGCGCTCGACTTCGACATTTGCCGCGCCCTCGAGGGAGGCGGGCAGCTCGATGAGATTATCGTTCACGAGGAAGTGCGTTGGCACGGGAAGCGGATCGATCGCGCCCGTCGTGCGCGGATCGGTGATAGCGCCGGCAAGCGCCGATGCCGCCGCGGTCTCGGGCGAAACGAGGTAGACCTGCGCGTCCGCCGTCCCGCTACGCGCCTCGAAATTGCGATTGAACGTCCGTAAGCTCACGCCGGCGGATTTCGGCGAAAAGCCCATGCCGATGCAGGGCCCGCAGGCACATTCGAGAATGCGCGCACCCGCGGCGATCAGATCGGCGAGCGCGCCGCACTGCGCAAGCATCGTATAGACCTGCTTCGAGCCGGGGGAGATCGAAAGACTGACATCCGGATGGACGGTTTTGCCTTTGAGCATCGCCGCGACCGTGAGCAGATCGAGCATCGACGAATTGGTGCAGGAGCCGATGCAGACTTGATTCAGCTTCATGCCCGCGAGGTCGGTGATCTTCTTTACGTTGTCGGGGCTGTGCGGGCAAGCGGCGAGCGGCACGAGCGAGGAAAGGTCGATCGTGTATTCCGCGTCGTAAACCGCATCCGCGTCCGCGTCAAGCGGCGCGAACGCGTCTTCCCGTTCCTCTGCCGCGAGAAACGCGCGCGTCACGTCGTCGGCGGGGAAGAGAGAGCTGGTCGCGCCGAGCTCCGCGCCCATATTGGTGATCGTGGCGCGTTGCGGCACGGTCAGCGTTTTGACGCCCTCGCCGCCGTATTCGACGATCGCGCCGACGCCGCCCTTGACGCCGAGCATCCGCAAGACTTCGAGGATGATATCCTTGGCGCCGACGAACGGCGGCAGTTTGCCTGTCAGATGGATATGAATGATCTTCGGCATCGTGATATAATAGGTGCCGCCGCCCATGGCGACCGCGACATCGAGCCCGCCCGCGCCCATGCCGAGCATCCCGATGCCGCCCGCGGTCGGCGTGTGGCTGTCGGAGCCGATCAGCGTTTTGCCGGGCACGCCGAAGCGTTCGAGATGGACTTGATGGCAAATGCCGTTGCCCGGACGCGAAAAGCGGATGCCGTGCTTTTTCGTCACCGTCTGGATATAGCGGTGGTCGTCGGCGTTTTCAAAGCCCGCTTGCAGGGTATTGTGGTCGATATACGCCACGGAAAGCTCCGTTTTCACGCGGTCGATGCCCATGGCTTCGAGTTGCAGATACGCCATCGTTCCCGTGGCGTCCTGCGTCAGCGTCTGGTCGATGCGGAGCCCGATCTCGGTGCCCGCGATCATTTCGCCGCTGACAAGATGATTTTTGATGATTTTTTGTGCGATGGTATAACCCATAGGTCGACCTCCGTCAGTTCTTGGAAAATGCGGCGAGCATATTCGTCAGCGCGTGTGAAATGTGCTCCGAGGTCAGCGCCTCGGCTTCGTCCACGTCGCCCGCCTCGATGGCTTTCAGAATCTCCCGATGCTCCTCGACGGATTTTTCGAGCCGCCCCGGCACCGAGAGAGAGAGCTTGCGATAGGCGCGGATACTGCGGTGCAGATCGGACAGGATTTTGCAGAGCATCCGACTCCCGCTCGCCTGATAAATGATGCGGTGGAACACGGTATCGAGCTCTTTCAGATGCTCTGTGTCCTGCTTGCTGATGTAGAATTCGGCAAGCTCGACCGATTCGCGCAATTCGGTTTTTTGCGCGCCGGTCATATTTTCCGCCGCCATCGCGGACGCGAGCCCTTCGAGCCGCATCCGGATGCGGTAAATGTCGATGAGGTCGTCCTTCGTCACGCCGATGACGACCGCGCCGCGGTTGGGTGCGATCTCAATGAGCCCCTCTTCGGCGAGCCGATGCAGGGCGGAGCGCACAGGCGTGCGGCTGACGCCGAATTTTTGGCAAAGCGCGATCTCGGTCAGCGCGTCGCCCTCGTGATATTCATTGGCGAGGATCGCGTCTTCGAGCCCCGCGTAAACTTTTTCTTCCAGTGAGCTGGTTCCTTCCACGATCGGACCTCCTTATTTGCCGAAGCGTCTCGCGTCGAGCGAAGCGAGGATGGCGAGCAGCTCTTCCTCGGACATCACGGTCGTGCGGCCGTCGGCGTATTGTTTGTCGATCTCCTCTTTCATGCGGACGACGAGCGCGTCCTGCTTCGAGATCATCTTTTCGGGTGAGAGATGAAAATGCGTGTTGATCCAGTAAGCGATGCCCGCGAGCCCCGACGTATTGGAAACGGAGACCTCGGCGGGACGGTTGAGGATCTTTTCGGTGTCGAAAATATTGTAGATCTCAGCGTCTTTCATCAGCCCGTCGGCGTGGATGCCCGCGCGGGTAATGTTGAACGCGTCTCCGACGAACGGCGTCATCGGCGGCACGTCGTAATGCAGAACGTCGCGGTAATAATTGCCGATCTCGGTGATCACCGTCGGGTCCATGCCGTCGAACGAGCCGCGCAGGGAAGCGTATTCGATGACCATCGCTTCGAGCGGGATGTTGCCCGTGCGCTCGCCGATGCCGAGCAGAGAGCAGTTGACGGCGGACGCGCCGTAAAGCCACGCGGAGGAGGCGTTGACGACGGCTTTATAGAAATCATTGTGTCCGTGCCATTCGAGCATTTCGGAGGGCACGTCGGCATAGTGGTGCAGACCGTAAACGATGCCCGGCACGCTTCGCGGAAGCGCGACACCCGGATAGGGCACGCCGTAGCCCATCGTGTCGCACATCCGGATTTTGACGGGGATGTGCGCCTCTTGCGAAAGCTCGGTCAGCTCGTTGACGAACGGCACGACGAAGCCGTAAAAGTCGGCGCGTGTGATATCTTCGAGGTGGCAACGGGGGCGAATGCCCGCGTCGAACGCCTGTTTGACAACGGCGAGGTAGTGATCCAGTGCCTGCGAGCGCGTCATGCCGAGTTTTTTGAAAATATGGTAGTCGGAGCAACTGACGAGCACGCCCGTTTCCTTGATGCCGAGATCGCGCACAAGTTCGAAATCCTCTTTTTTGGCGCGAATCCACGTGGTGATTTCCGGGAAGCGATATCCGAGCGCCATACAACGTTCGAGCGCGTCGCGGTCTTTTTTGGTATAAACGAAAAATTCGCTCTGGCGAATGATGCCGTTCGGCCCGCCGAGGCGGGAGAGCATCTGATAAAGATCGACGATCTGCTCTGCCGTATAGGGTGCGCGGGACTGCTGTCCGTCGCGGAACGTCGTATCGGTGATCCAGATATCCTCCGGCATATCCATCGGCACGCGACGGAAGTTAAAGGCGACCTTCGGGATCTCTTCATAAGGATAAATTTCCCGATAAAGATTGGGGTCCGCGACATCTTGCAGGGAATATTTATACTGCGATTGTTCCAGCAAATTGCTGGCGGGGTTTTTGACTAACATGGCAATGTCCTTTCGAAGACGTATTCTTGTATACAATTATACAAAGATAATGGCGTTTGTCAAGAGATTTCTCGCTTTTCTTTGCGGGAGAACGTTAACTTTTTCTCCCACGGGCAAAGAAAAAGATTGCAAAAAGAAAGCCCGCGAGCGT
>CALEJO010000227.1 GCA_937898155.1 uncultured Clostridia bacterium
GGCATCGTCTCCGATCATTCCATAGCCACCACAGCTACAGAGAGTGTCAATAACATATATTTTTCTGTCAGGATATTTCTCACGAAGTTCTTCGGCAGCCTGTTTTGCATTATTGGCTGATAAAGTCATACCCGTTCCGAATGCGAGATGAATTACATCGCTTTTCTGAACAAGTGACTCAAGAAAATCATAGTATGTTCCGTAATTTATCTGAGAAGTAGATGGAATATTGCCATTGTCAATCTGCTCATAGAAGTATCTTTCAGCTTCCTGGTCACGCTCCATATTATCTTCATAGACTGTTCCGTTTACAGCATAGGTATAGAAAGCAACCGGCATATTACGTCCGGCTACATATTCATATGGTAAATCAACAGTTGATTCGCATGAAAGAATATATGGTTCTGACAATATATCATCCTCCCCGTTTTTCTTTTATTTTACTCTCTTTGCGCGGCTTTGTCAACGGCGGGCGCAAAAAAGCCCTTGCTTCCCCGCCGCTTCTATGATACAATGAAAGCACCATTCAAAAAGGAGTCCACCTATGACAGAAAAAATCTACGAAACAGACGGAATGTGCTTTTCGTTCCGAGCTCATATTCTCTCCGCCGTCCCGCACGGGGACGGCTATGCCGTGGTCCTCGACCGCACCGCGTTTTTCCCCGAGGGCGGCGGTCAGACCGCCGATACGGGGCGCATCGGCGACGCGCGCGTTCTTGACGTGCAGATCCGCGACGGCGAGATCCTGCACTTCACCGACAAATGCCCGCGGGAAACCGACGTGCTCTGCGAGCTCGACCGCGAGGAGCGCTTCCGCAAAATGCAGAATCACCTCGGTGAGCATCTGCTTTGCGGCGCGATCCACACGCTTTACGGCTACGATAACGTCGGCTTTCACCTCGGCGCGGACTATATGACCTTTGATATCGACGGCGTGATGACGCCGGAGCAGATCGACGAAGCCGAATCTCTCGCCAACCGCGCCATCGCCGAAGACGCGCCCGTGCGATGTTATTTCCCGTCCGAAGACGAGCGAAAGGCGCTTTCCTATCGCGCAAAGAGCGAAAAGCTCGAAGCTGCCGAGAAAATCCGCATCGTCGAGGTCGAGGGCTTCGACCGTTGCGCCTGCTGTGCGCCGCACCTCGATCGCGCGGGCAAAGTCGGACTCATCAAAATCGTCGATGCGATGCACTATAAGGGCGGAATGCGCTTTTTCGCGTTCTGCGGATTCGCCGCACTCGCCGATTACCACAAACGGCTCGGACAGGTGCGCGCCGTCTCCGCGCTTCTCTCCGCGAAACCCGACGACGTCGTGCCCGCCGTGCAAAAGCGGCTCGACGAGATCAGCGCGCTTCGCCGTGAGATCGGTGCGCTCAAACACGCGCACGCCGCGCTTCTCTGTCAAACCGTCATGCCGACGGACGGCAATCTCTGTCTTTTCGATGAAATGCTCGACGCGAACACGATGCGCGAGCTGTCAAACGGGCTCATCGACCGCGCCGGCGGCATCGTCGCCGTCTTTTCCGGCAACGATGAAGACGGCTATCAGTTCGTCTTGACCTCGGCGACCGTGCCGCTCAAAGAGAAAATGAACGACATTCGCGCGGCGCTCGGCGGCAAATGTGGCGGCTCTCCCTCGATGCTATTCGGTCATGCCGAAGCAACCGAAGCGGAAATCCGCGCGTATTTCGGCTGAAAATCAGCAGCTTCAACCAACGGTTGAGCCAAAAGCCGCGTGTTCAACGAACACGTTATTGTTTTTGCGGCGCCCGATGTGCTATTCTGAAACCGGAAAGCACGTCAGCCATGGAGTCGTGTGCTCCGAAAATCAAAGAAAGGACGCTTTTTATGAATTCCGAATCACAAGACAATTCTTCTTTCGGTGCCCGCATCGCCTCGCTCCGCGCGGCACGCAGTATGACGCAAAGCGCACTTGCCGATCTGCTCGGCGTCACGTTCCAAGCCGTGTCCAAATGGGAAAATGATCTCTCCTATCCCGACGTCACGCTTCTCCCCTTGCTCTCCGAAACGCTCGGCGTCAGCATCGACGCACTCTTTGGCATGGAGAGGAAGGAGAAAAACAGCCCCGCCCAAGACGTTTCGCTCTCCGAGATGCTCGGCGTCGGACTCGGCGCGCTCTCCGGCACGGAGATGAAAAGAACGGCAGACGGCGGAAAAACTACGATTTCCTATTCTAAAACGACGCGCGCCGCGCAGTCCGCTCCCACAGAGGACGACGATATCCTGCGCGCGGTGCTTATCCGTGGGCGGACGGTTCTCGAAGCAAAAGAAATTCCCGACGACCTGAAAGCCAACGTCGTTCTGGAATATCACGGCGACGCGGATGAAATTCTTTCCGCGTTTTCCGTCACCTGCTTCGGCGACATCGGCGGCGACGTCGCCGTCCGCGGCGGGAACGTCACCTTTTCCTGCGAGGGAAATTTGAGTGGAGATCTCACCGTCAGCGCCGAGAACACCACAATCTCTTCCGGGGGAGGTATCAGCGGAGATATCACCGTGAGCAGCGAGGGTGCCGGCATTTCCATTGAGGGAGATTCGAGCGGAGATATCGCCGTGAGCGGCAACGGCGTCGCCATCTCCTGCGAGGGAGCTTTGAGCGGAGATATTTCCGTCGAGGGCGACAACGCCGCCATCTCCTGCGAGGGAGATATCGACGGGAATATCAGCGTCGGCGGAAGCGGCGTCGCCATCTCTTGCGAGGGAGCTTTGAGCGGAGACATCTCCGTCGAGGGCGACAACGCCGCCATCTCCTGCGAGGGGGATTTGAGCGGAGATATTTCCGTC
>CALEJO010000228.1 GCA_937898155.1 uncultured Clostridia bacterium
GAAGCGACGTCTTGCCGTGGTCAACGTGTCCCATCACGCAGACGACGGGCGCGCGCTCCACGAGGTCCTCGGGACGGTCTTCGTTTTCGTCGAAGAGTTTTTCTTCGATCGTGACGACGACCTCCTTCGTCACCTTCGCGCCGAGCTCGTCGGCGACGAGATATGCCGTATCATAGTCGATCACTTGATTGATGTTCGCCATCACACCCATCATCATTAAGCGCTTGACGACCTCGGATGCCGTCACTTTCAGCTTCACCGCGAGATCGGAAACCGTGATCTCATCGGGAATGGCGACGGAAAGCTGCGCCTTTTTGATTTCGGGCTTTTTGGACTTATCGAACGCATTGCGACCGTTTTTGTCCTTACCGCCCTTGGCGTAAGGATTATAGGTCTGCTGTTTTTTCAGCTTCTGACGATCGGGCGTCATATTGTTTCTGCGTGCGCTTTCGGGCACGAAGGTTTCAAGCCGCTCGTCGTATTTGGAAAGATCGACCGTCGTCGTTCTCGTATCGACGATGCGCGTCGTCTTCGGTCCCTGCGGTGCCTGCGGTTTCTTTTCCTTCGGCTTCTGCGCCTGCGGCATCGGAACGGGTGTCGGGCGCGGCGTCGGCGCGGGCGTCGGGTTGACCGCCGGTTTTTCCTGGTTGCGGATCGAGTTCGGACGGGCAAACGTCTGCGGACGCGGTTGCGCGGGCTTTTGCGGCTCCGGCTTCTTCTCCGGAACGGGTTTCGGCGCTTCCGCGAGCTTCGGCGCTTCCGCGGGCTTTTGCGGCTCCGCTTTCTGCTCCGGCACCTGCTTTTCTTCCGCGACGGGCTCCGGCTTTTTCTCCGGGGCGGGCTTCGGCGGCTCCGGCTTCTTCGGATGCTCGACATCCGCCTTTCCGGAAAGATACTCCGCCATATTGGTGATCTGATTTGCCGTTGTCAGCACATCGAAAAAGAGCGAAAACTCGTTCCCGTCGAGTGCGCCCGACGTTTTCTTTTCGATGCCGTTTGCCATCAGCAGATCGACAATGTCTTTACTTTTCAGGTTGAAATCCTTGGCAAGCGCGGCAATTTTGATTTGTGTTTGACTAATCGCCATAGTTTCAGTCCTTTCGTTCGGTATTGGTAAAATTGCGTTTCCAAAGCGCCGCGAAATTCGCGTCCGAAACGCACACACACGCGGCGAACGGTTTTCCGATCGCCGCTCCGATCTTTTCCTTGCCTGCGTCGCAGACGAAAAGCTCGGCGTGATAATAGGTGCAGTGGTCTTTGATTTTTTTCAGAGAAGCGGCGGACAGGTCGTTCGCGGCAACCACGAGTGTCTGTGTGCCGTGCCGACGCACCTCATCGAGCACCATATCCGTGCCCGAGGTGAGCTTGCCCGCCTTGCGGGCGAGTCCGATGCCGAAGAGAAGCGCGGAACCGTTCATGCGTCTTCCCTCTCGATCTCCGCTTCCAGCTTTGCGAAAACTTCGTCCGGAATTTTGCAGTCCAAGCTGAATTCCAGTCGTTTTCTCGCTTTTTTGAGGCAGGATTTTTTGGGACAAATATAGGCACCGCGACCGGATTTCTTTCCGGTGCGGTCGATTTCCACGCCTGCGTCGTCCGGAAGTCTGACCACGCGGATCAGTTCGTTTTTCTGCTTTTTTTCACCGCAGCCGACGCATTTGCGTTCCGGCACGGTTTTCTGTGCGGTCGCCGCCAAAATCATGCCCTCCTTAAACGGTCTTGATATCGACCTTATATCCCGTCAGTCTCGCGGCGAGGCGGGCGTTTTGCCCCTCCTTGCCGATGGCGAGAGAAAGCTGATCGGGTGCCACGATCACCCGGCAACTCCGTTCGCCGTCCTGCGTCACGCTCTTGACCGTCGCGGGCGAAAGCGCCGCGGCGACGTATTCTTCGGGATTTTCGCTATAACGCACGATGTCGATCTTTTCGCCGCAAAGCTCGTTCACGATACTGCCGATACGGTTGCCGCGGTTGCCGATGCAGGCGCCGACGGGATCGACGTTCTCGTCGCGGCTTTCGACCGCGATCTTTGTGCGAGAGCCTGCCTCGCGGGACACACCCTTGATGATGACCGTGCCATCCTGAATTTCGGGGATTTCAAGTTCAAAGAGACGTTTCACGAGTCCGAAATGCGTTCTCGAAAGCGTGACGATCGGACCGCGAACCTCGTTTTTGACCTCCATGACGAAGACCTTGATGTGATCGCCGACCTCGTAAACCTCGCCGGGAATCTGCTCGCCTTTGAGTAGGACGGCTTCGCTCGTGCCGGTATCGACGATCGCGTTCCCGTTGATCGGATCGATCCGGACGACCGTCGCGGTGATGACTTCTTCTTTCTTGTTTTCGTATTCCTGAATCATCATCGTGCGCTCCGCCTCACGGATGCCCTGAATGATGACCTGCTTTGCCGTCTGTGCGCTGATGCGTCCGAAATTTTTGGTCTTGATCTCAAATTCCGCGACACCGCCCAACACGTAGCGGCGGTTCACTTTTTTGGCGTCTTCGAGCGAAATTTCGTTTTCCGGGTCCTCGACGGTCTCGACGATGTTCTTCTGCTGGAAAACTCTGACGTCCTTTTTGACGGGATCGAGCACGATGCGGACGTTGCTGTTTCCGCCGTTCTCTTTCTTGTAGGCGCTGATCAGCGCCGCCTCGACGCGCTCCATCATATATTCCTTGGGGATGCCGCGCTCCTTTTCGAGCGCGTCCAACGCGTTAAAAAATTCGGTATTCATTTTTCCGTGTTCCTTCTTTCTTCGTCCTTTTTGAAATCATATACGGTTTGCACTTTGGATATTTTGTCTGTCGGAATCCGAACCTCGCTTCCCTCCGACGTCATCGTCAGAACGCCGTCGCCGTAGGCGGTCAGCGTGCCCGTGCGGGATTTGCGTTTTTCCTCGTCCGGCGCGAAGAGACGCACCTCGATCTCCTCGCCGATCGATGCCGCGAAATGCTCCGGCTTGCGAAGCACGCGCTCGATCCCGGGAGAAGAAACTTCAAGGTAATAAAAATCTTCGATCGGATCCGCCTCGTCAATGATCGGATTGATCGCGCGGGAAACCTTTTCGCAATCGTCGATGTCGATACCATTATCGCTGTCCAGCGTGATGCGCAGAATAAAATCGGCGCCCTCTTTCACGTATTCCACGTCCCAGAGGCGGTAGCCAAGCTCCGTCACGCACGGCAAAATCAACGCTTCCACTTTTTCCGCGATTGTTTCTTTCGCCATAAACCCTCCTTGATAACGAATTGAGAGTGGGCGTCAACCCACTCTCAATCCTCACAATCTTCATTCTGTCAACAGTATAGCATATCGTTTGCCGAATTGCAAGTGTTTTATTAAATTTTTTCACAAAGAATAATATAAAATCATATTCTATATTAAAATCCTCTCTCGAAAGGAGTGCCCGCCGTGAAAATCGTCGTCATCCGATCGCCCCGTTTTCTTTCGCCTTTGCTGAAAAAACTGTTCCGTCCGAGAAAAAATCGCACATAAAAAAAGTCCTTGCCGCTCGGCAAGGACTTTTTCTCACATCAGAAAATCGGAACGACCGCACCGTCGTAGGTCGCGTCGATAAACGCCTTGACGGTTTCGCTCTGCAACGCTTCGATCAGCGCGAGGACCTTGGGATCGTTCTCGTTGCCGGCTTTGACGACGAGAATATTCGCATAGGTCTGTGCCGCTTCGGAGTCCGATTTTTCGGCGGCAAGCGCGTTTTTCACGTTCAGACCGGCACCGAGCGCATAGTTGCCGTTGATGACGGCGACCGCGACGTCGTCCAGCACGCCGGGGATCAGCGCCGCTTCCATCTCGCAGATGTCGTAGTTGTGCGTGTTTTCCACGATGTCGTTCTTCGTCGCCGTCATGCCCGCACCTTCGCGGAGCTTGATCAGCCCGTTCGCTTCGAGAAGCAGAAGCGCGCGCGCTTCGTTGGAGCCGTCGTTCGGGATGGCGATCTTGGCACCGTCGGGAATCGCGTCGATAGACTTGGACGTGCCGGCATAGAGGCCGTAGGGCTCGTAGTGGATCTTGGCAACGGAGACGAGGTGCGTGCCATGCTCCGCGTTGAACGTGTCAAGATACGGCGTGTGCTGGAAATAGTTCGCATCCACATCGCCGTCTTCGGTCGCGGTGTTCGGAATCACATAATCGTCCATTCTGACGATTTCGAGCGTGTATCCCTTCGCGGCGAGCGCGTCAACGCATTTTTCGAGGATTTCGGCATGGGGAGTCGCGGAAGCCGCGACACGGATGGTTTTGTCCGATTTGCCGGAGTCACAGGAAACGAGCAAAACGGAGAGAGACGCAAGAACAAGCAAGATTGCAAGCAATTTTTTCATGGGGAATCTCCTTTTTGTATTTATGTTTTTTCTTTTTTCAAGTGCGGATTCGCTTATCGGTCTTTCTCGCCAGATAGCCAAACAGCTCCTGGAAGACCTGCACGAGCACGACGAGGAGGATCGACGAAATATACATCGCCGAAGGCGTGAAGCGATACAC
>CALEJO010000229.1 GCA_937898155.1 uncultured Clostridia bacterium
CGTCGAGGATGGAAATGTCCAGATCGCCGTATAATATGAGGGAAAGCGTGCGTGGGATCGGCGTCGCGGACATGACGAGCACGTTCGGTGCGCTGCCTTTTTTTCCCAGCGACGCGCGTTGCCGCACGCCGAAGCGATGCTGCTCGTCCGTCACCGCGAGACCGAGATTTTTGTATTCCACGCCCTCGGTGATCAGCGCGTGCGTGCCGATTACGAGATCGACCGATCCGACGAGAAGCCCGTCGTTCACGCGCCGTTTTTGCGCCGCCGTCGTGCTTCCGACAAGGAGCGCCACGCGGTAGCCGAGCGCTTCAAACATCGGCGAAAGATCGGCGAAATGCTGCCGTGCCAGAATCTCCGTCGGCGCCATCAGCGCCGCTTGTCTTCCGGCGGAAAGCGCCGCGTAGATCGCGTAAGCCGCACAGACGGTCTTGCCCGATCCGACGTCGCCGACGAGGAGCCGATTCATCAGCGTCCCGCTGACGAAATCCCCGTCCAGCTCATCGAGTGTGCGCGTCTGCGCCGCCGTCAGCCGATATGGCAAAAGCGAAAGGAACTGCGCACGCCCGGGCGCGGGAATCGGCGTTTCGGCGAGCCGTTTTTTCTCTTTGCCGAAATAGAGCGATGACGCAGCGAAGAAGAACAATTCCTCAAACGCCAGCCGTCGGCGTGCCGCCTCCATCTCCGCCGTATTCTGCGGCGCGTGGATCTGTGCCAGCGCCGCACCGCGCGGGAGCAGACGGAATTTTTCTCGGAGCGAAAGCGGGAGCGGATCGTCGATCTCATTCGGCACGCCGCACGTCCGCAGTGCCTCGCGGATCGTCGCGCCCATCAGCTTTTGCGAAATGCCGTCCGTCAGCGGATAGACCGGCACGAGCGGCCGAAGCGGCACCGCGTCCGACACCGGCTCGTAGACCGGCGAACTCATCGAAACGGTGTCAAATCCCCGCCGTTCGACCTTGCCGAAAAAGCGGAACGTTGCCCCGCGGTGCATCACGTCGCGCACATAGGGCTGATTGAAAAACGTGATCTGGCATCTGCCCTCTTCGTCGAACGCGACGAGCTTCGTCAGCACCATGCCGCGGCGGATCATCGCCGTTTTCGGCTCCGCGGAAACCGTCAGGATCAGCGAGCAGACTTCCCCGTCTATGGCGTCCACCGTCGTTTTGACGTTGCCGCGCGGCTCATACGCCCGCGGGAAATGAAAGAGGAGATCGCGCGCGGTGAAAAGCCCGAGCTTATGAAACGCCTCGGCGCGTTTTTGTCCGATGCCGTAGAACTTTTCGATCGGGGTATCCTGCCCGACGGCAAGACTGCTTTTTCGCATCACGGTCCGCCTCCTTTCTTTTTTTCGATTCCAGTATATCATATCCCCGCATTTTCCGTCAAGAACCCGCCCGAAATTTTCGGGAAAATCTTGCAAAATCAAAAAGACGTGCTATAATAATTAAATAGACATAGTTTCAAAGGAGTTTTTTATGGAAAAAGTCACGCCGAGAATCCTGCCCGGCTTCATGGAATTGCTTCCCGCCGACCAGATTCTCTTCAACGAGATGTCCGACAAAATCCGCAGTGTGTATGAGAGCTTCGGCTTTCTGCCGCTGGATACCCCGACCATCGAGCTTTCGGAGGTGCTTCTCGCCAAGGCGGGCGGCGAAACCGAAAAGCAGATTTATCGCTTTCAGAAAGGCGAAAACGACCTGTCTCTGCGCTTTGATCTGACCGTTCCGCTCGCGCGCTACGTGACGATGCACCAGAACGACCTCGTGTTCCCGTTCAAGCGCTATCAGATCAGCAAAGTCTTCCGCGGCGAGCGCCCGCAAAAAGGCCGCTTCCGCGAATTCTATCAGTGCGATATCGACATCATCGGCGCGGAGGAGCTCGACCTCGTTTACGACGCGGAGATCCCCGCGATCATCGGCAAGGTCTTTGAAAAGCTCGGCGTCGGCGATTTCGTCATCCGACTCAATAACCGCAAGGTGCTCGGCGGATTCTTCACCGCCGTCGGTCTTGCGGACCGCATCGAAGACGTGCTCCGCGTGCTGGACAAACTCGAAA
>CALEJO010000230.1 GCA_937898155.1 uncultured Clostridia bacterium
GACCCGACGTTCCGTGCTTATACGGACGAGGAGACCGGACAGACCATCATCGCCGGTATGGGCGAGCTTCATCTGGAAATCATCGTCGACAGACTTCTCCGCGAATTCAAGGTCGAAGCCAACGTAGGCAAGCCGCAGGTTTCCTACAAAGAGACGATCACGAAATCCGAATATGAAGATTGCAAATACGCCCGTCAGTCCGGCGGTAAAGGTCAGTATGGCCACGTCAAAATCACGATCGAACCCAACGAGCCCGGCAAGGGCTATGAGTTCCTCAACAAAGTGGTGGGCGGCGCGATCCCGAAGGAATATATCCCCGCGGTCGATGCCGGTATCCAAAGCGCGATGCAGGCAGGCGTGCTTGCCGGCTACAACGTCGTGGACGTGAAGGTCACGCTGAACGACGGTTCGTATCACGAAGTGGACTCCTCGGAAATGGCGTTCAAGATCGCCGGCTCCATGGCGTTCAAAAACGCGATGCGCCGCGCAAATCCGATTCTGACCGAGCCGATCATGAAAGTCACCGTCATTACGCCGGAGGACTATATGGGCGACGTTATCGGAGATATCAACTCCCGTCGCGGACAGATTCTGTCGATGGATGCCATCAGCGGCGCCCAGCAGATCAACGCGATGATCCCGCTTTCCAATATGTTCGGCTATGCGACCGACCTTCGCTCCAAAACGCAGGGACGCGGTCAGTATTCGATGGAACCCGACCATTTCGCCGAGGTCCCGAAGAACATCGCCGCCGACATCATCGCCGGCAAGGTCGGCAAATAATCCCGCGCGGACGCGCACAACTTATTTGAAAAATAATGCGATAAAATCGCAAAACAGGAGGAAATTACAATGGCAAAGGCTAAATTCGAAAGAACCAAACCCCACGTTAACATTGGCACCATCGGTCACGTTGACCACGGCAAGACCACTCTGACCGCGGCCATCACCAAAACCCTTTCTCTTGCGAACGGCAACGTCGAATTCCTTCGTTATGATCAGATCGACAATGCTCCCGAAGAAAAAGCAAGAGGTATTACAATCAACACCCGTCACGTTGAGTATGAGACCGCAAACCGTCACTACGCTCACGTTGACTGCCCCGGACACGCTGACTACGTCAAGAACATGATTACCGGTGCTGCACAGATGGACGGCGCGATCCTCGTTGTCGCGGCTTCCGACGGTCCTCTGCAGCAGACCCGTGAGCACGTTCTGCTCGCTCGTCAGGTCGGCGTTCCTGCAATCGTCGTTTACCTGAACAAATGCGACCTCGTCGATGACGAAGAACTGCTCGAACTCGTTGAGATGGATGTCCGTGACCTCCTTTCTCAGTATGACTTCCCCGGCGATGATACTCCTATCATCCGCGGCTCCGCAAGAGAAGCGCTCGAATCCACCAACACGGACCTCAGCGCTCCCGAATACAAGAGCATTTTCGAACTGATGGAAGCTGTTGACAGCTATATCCCGACTCCTGAAAGAAAAGCAGACCTTGCTTTCCTGATGCCTGTCGAGGACGTCTTCTCCATCTCCGGCCGTGGCACCGTTGCTACCGGTAGAGTTGAGAGAGGCACTGTCAAAGTCGGCGATAACGTCGAAATCGTCGGTCTGACCGATGAGACCAAGACGACCGTCGTCACCGGCGTCGAAATGTTCCACAAGCTCCTTGACCAGGCAGAAGCCGGCGACAACATCGGCGCTCTGCTCCGTGGTGTCGCGAAGAACGAGATCGAAAGAGGCCAGGTCCTCTGCAAACCCGGTTCCGTGAAACCGCACGCAAAATTCAAAGGTCAAGTTTACGTTCTGACCGAAAAAGAAGGCGGCCGTAAAAAACCGTTCTTCCCCGGCTACAGACCGCAGTTCTATTTCAGAACGACGGACGTCACCGGCACCATCGAGCTTCCTGAAGGCGTTGAGATGTGCCGCCCCGGCGATAACGTCGATATGACCGTCGAACTGATCACGCCCGTCGCTTGCGAAAACGGTCTTCGTTTCGCTATCCGTGAAGGCGGCAGAACCGTCGGCTCCGGCGTCGTTGCTGAGATTCTCGACTAATTTACGCTTTCTTGATAAAGGGGCTGCTATGCAGCCCCTTTATGCCATTTTTATCTGTTTGTGAGAAGGGAGGGAACGTATGAAAACAAGGCACGAATCCTTGCGCAAGACGGTCTTGATGGCGGTTTTCTGCGCGCTTGCCTACGTGTGCGTTTTCCTTTTCCGCTTCAAAGTCGGTTTTTTGACGTTCGATTTGAAGGACGCCGTGATCACCGTCGCCTCGATGCTGCTCGGACCCGTTGCGGGGCTTTTGATCTCCGCCGTCGTCACCGTCCTCGAATTTCTGACGGTCAGCGATACGGGCGTTTACGGTTTACTCATGAATTTTCTTTCCTCCGCGGCGTTTGCCGTCGTGGCGGGACTCATTTATAAATTTCACAAAACGATGCAGGGCGCGATCGTTTCGTTGCTCAGCGCCGTTTTTTCCATGACCGCGGTCATGCTCGGCGCCAATTTGCTCGTCACGCCCCTCTTTTTGTCTACGACGGTCGAGGAGGTCGTGGCGATCATTCCGACGCTCCTGCTTCCGTTCAATCTTCTTAAAGCGATTCTCAACGCGTCGCTCGTGTTGATCTTTTATAAGCCGGTTTCCCAGTCCGTCAAACGCTTTTCTCCCTACGGGCAGGAGGTCGGCACGCGGTTTCGCTTCGACAAACGGAGCTGGATCGTGGTGATCGCGGGAACGGTGATCCTGATCGCCGCTGTCGTGGTCTTCCTCGTCGTTTTGCAAGGCGAGATTCTGATCTGAAAGGAACTTTTATGATTGAAGCGATCGAATCGTTCTTCCTCGAAACGGTTGGAGAACGACTTTGCGTATTTTTCTGTTCGATGATCCCGATCATCGAGTTGCGCGGTGCGATTCCGCTCGGCGCTGTGCTGAATTTGCCTGCCCCGCTGAATTATCTCATCAGCGTGATCGGCAATATGCTGCCGGTGCCGTTCATTTTGCTCTTTATCCGCGCGATTCTGAACTGGATGAAGGGCACGAAGCTGTTCGGGGGCTTCGCCGGCTGGCTCGAACGAAAGGCCGAAAAAAACATGGATAAAATCACGCGATACGGCTTTTGGGGGCTGACGCTCTTCGTGATGATCCCACTTCCTGGGACCGGCGCGTGGACGGGATGCCTCGTCGCGGGTGTGCTGCATATGCCGTTCTGGCGTGCGATGCTCTCGACGCTGATCGGCGTGCTCGGCGCCGGCGTCATTATGACGCTGATTTCTTACGGAGTGGCGGCAATTCTCTGAAAAACCACTTGCATTTTTGATGAATATATGGTAAAATAAATTGATCTTATCAAGAGCGGCTGAGGGACTGGCCCGATGAAGCCCGGCAACCTGCGTTCGCAAGGTGCCAATTCCCGACAGATGAGTGATAAAACAGCGCACAAGCTCGCTTTCGGGACAAACGAAAGCGAGTTTTTCGTTTGTCTGAGATCAGACTCTATAAATCGGAAAGGAAAACATCATGGAAAAGAAATTTTTTTCAACGGAATCGGTGACGGAGGGACATCCCGACAAGCTGTGCGATCGCATCTCCGACGCGATTCTCGACAAAATTCTCGCGGAGGATCCGATGGCACGCGTCGCGTGCGAGACCTGCGCGACGACGGGACTCGTGATGGTGATGGGCGAGATCACGACGAGCGCTTACGTGGACATCGCGGAAACGGTGCGCGAAGCGATCTCCGCGATCGGGTATTGCAAGCCGGAATACGGCTTTGACGCGTCTTCATGTGCGGTGCTGAACTCGATCCACGAGCAATCGCCCGATATCGCGCTCGGCGTGGACAAATGCCTCGAAGCGAAAAACGGCGAACAGCACGACAAATATGACGTCGGCGCGGGCGATCAGGGCATGGTCTTCGGCTTTGCCTGCGACGAGACGGAAACGCTGATGCCGCTCGGCTACGTGCTGGCGACGAATATGGCGAAAAAGCTGACCGAGGTCCGCAAAAACGGCACGCTTTCGTATCTCCGCCCCGACGGCAAAACGCAGGTGACGCTCGAATACGACGGCGACACGCCTATGCGGCTCGAAAATATCGTCGTTTCGACGCAACACGATCCCGACGTTTCGCTCGAAACGATCCGCCGCGACGTGATCGAGCACGTGATCAAGCCCGTGGTGCCCGCGTCACTTCTCGACGACAAGACGGAGATTTTCGTCAATCCGACGGGGCGTTTCGTCATCGGCGGTCCGCAGGGCGACAGCGGTTTGACGGGACGCAAGATCATCGTCGATACCTACGGCGGCTACGGTCGTCACGGCGGCGGCGCGTTCTCGGGCAAGGACCCGACGAAGGTCGATCGCAGTGCCAGCTACGCGGCGCGCTATGTGGCGAAAAATATCGTCGCGGCGAAGCTCGCCAAAAAATGTGAGGTGCAGGTTTCCTACGCGATCGGCGTGGCGAGACCGCTCTGTGTGAACGTCAATACCTTTGGCACGGGGGTGATCTCCGATGAGAAGATCGCGGCGATCGTCCGCGAGACCGTCGATCTGCGCCCTGCCGCGATCATCGACTATTTCGATCTGCGCCGCCCGATCTATGCGCCGCTTTCGGCATATGGCCATTTCGGCAGAGAAGAGCTCGGCGTGAAATGGGAGGATACGGACATCGCTCCCACGCTCCGCAAAAAAGCGGGCATCTGATTTCACCAAATGCCGCGCCGCTTCATAGGATATAGCATCCTATCGAAAGCGAGGGGCGGCTATGAAATGGGAACTGATTTGGATTCCGATCTCCGCGGTCATCATATACGCGGCGGTGCGCGGGTGCGCGTGGCTTCTTGCCCGCTACTGCGGTGCGGAGCTTGACGCGTCCGACGCCGCGCGACGAGACAGCGAGGCGATCTGCCTTTATCCCGACGCGGAATCTCTCGAATATCTGACACGGTGCGCGGTCGCGGCAACGGACGGGACCGGCGCGCCGATCATCATCTGCATCCGCGAGGGCGACCGGGCACGCGACGAAATGATCGCGATGACGGCGTGTCTCGCAAGACAGCATCCGAATATTCGGTATCGGCTGATTTGAAAGGAGGCGCTTATGGACCGGCTTTGCCGCGACGATCTGACCCCGATCGAGGGGACGGTGGAACGCGTGGTATATCAGAACGAGGAGAACGGCTGGACGGTCTGTGAGCTTTCGACCGCGGACGACGAATGGGTGACGCTGGTCGGCGCGATGCCGTTTCTTTACGAGGGGGAGATCATCCGCGCCGCGGGCGAATGGGTGACGCACCCGACCTTCGGCAAGCAGTTCCGCGTCTCCTTTTACGAAAAAGAACTGCCCGCGACGGCGGGCACGATTTTGAAATATCTCGCGTCCGGCTCCATTCGCGGCATCGGCCCGACGACCGCGCGCAAGATCGTCGAGCAATACGGCGACGAAACGCTGGAAGTGATGGAGCATCACCCCGAATGGCTGGCGGACATCTCCGGCATCTCCGCCCGCAAGGCAAAGGAGATCGGAGAAACATTCCGCGCACAATTCGGGATGCGGAACGTGATGATGTTTTGCGGCAACTATTTTTCGCCAACGACCTCGGTGCGCATTTATCAGAAATGGGGCTCCGGCGCGGTCGAAATGATCAAGCAAAACCCTTACGCGCTCTGCGACGCGATCGGCGGCATCGGCTTTGAAAAAGCGGACGCCGTGGCGCGCGATCTCGGGTATCGGGAAAATTCCGGCGAGCGCATCGCGGCGGGCATCTCATTCGTGCTTTCCTATAACCTCTTTCAGAACGGGCACGTGTATCTGCCGCAGGACAAGCTCTTGCCCGCGGCGATGAAGCTGCTTTCCTGCTCCGAGGAGGAGGCAGAGGACGAGCTGGCGCATCAGGTGATGCTGCAAAAGCTTGTTTGCGTCAAAATGAACGGGCGCAAGTGCATCTATCTGCCGCGCGCGTTTCACGCGGAAAAATATATCTGCTCGAAGATGGACGCGCTCCAAGACACGAGCCATCTTTCCGACGCGGACAATCTGCGTTTTCTCGTGGAGAAAACGGAGATGGAAAACGGCATCCGCTACGAAGATTTGCAGAAAAAAGCGATCAGCGAAGCGGTGAAAAACGCGATCTTCGTGCTGACGGGCGGACCCGGAACGGGAAAAACGACCGTCGTGCGCGCGATCATCCGCATTTTCGAGAGCATGGGGCTCGATGTGGCGCTTGCCACGCCGACGGGACGCGCCGCAAAGCGTCTCTCCGAGGCGGCGGGCATGGAAGCCAAAACGATCCACCGGATGCTCGAAATGGAATACGGCGGGGAAGAGGAAGAATACCGTTTCCGCCGCGACGAAGACAATTTGCTCGACGAGGACGTGATTCTCGTCGATGAGGCGTCCATGATCGACCTCTACCTCATGGAGGCACTCCTGCGGGCGATGCGCCCCGGCGCGCGTCTGATTCTGATTGGCGACGCCAATCAGCTCCCGCCGGTCGGCGCGGGCTACGTGTTCCGCGATATCCTCGAAAGCGACCGCTTTCCGTCCGTCACGCTGACGCATATTTTCCGCCAGGCGGAGGAGAGTCTCATCGTCACGAACGCACACGCCGTCAATCGCGGCGAGATGCTCGATCTGACGAAAAAAGACAGCGATTTCTTCTTTTTGCCGACGGCGGACGAGGAACAGACCGCGGCAACGATCGCGGGGCTTTGCCGCACGCGGCTTCCGAAGGCCTATGGCGCGACGATCTACGATGGGATTCAGGTGATCACGCCGTCGCGCAAGGGCGTCAACGGCACGGAACTGCTCAATCCGCGCTTGCAGGCGGTGCTGAATCCGCCCGCGAAGGACAAGCGGGAGCACAAATTCCACGACGTGCTGTTCCGCGAGGGCGACAAGGTGATGCAGACGCGGAACAATTATGACATCGAATGGCAAAAAAGCGGCGTGCCGGGCGTCGGCATCTTCAACGGCGACATCGGCATCGTCAAAGAGATCCATCTGAATGAACAGACGATGACGATCGACTTCGACGACCGGATCGCGGAATATGATTTTTCTCTCACGGAAGATCTCGAACTCGCCTACGCGATCACAGTCCACAAGAGCCAAGGCAGCGAATACCCGATCGTCGTGATGCCGCTCTATCGCTACACGCCGAAGCTTTTGACACGCAATTTGTTTTATACCGCCATCACCCGTGCGTCAAAAATCGTGGTGCTGGTCGGAGAAGGAGATATGGCAAACCGTATGATCGAAAACAATCGGCAGACAAAACGCTATACGGGGCTTGCCTACTGGATGACGCAATATGACTGATCTGCGTTCCCTCTTTTTTGTGCGGAAATGCCTCGTCTGCGGCGCGGTGCTGACGGATGGCACGGTATTCTGCCCGAAATGTCGGCTTGAATATGAAAAGCTCAAACGGGCGCGTTGCCCGCGATGCGGTGCGCCGCAATCGGCGTGCCGATGCGCTCCGCCGATGCTGACGGGCGTGCGCGCGGTGCATCTGTTTGCCTTTGACGGCGCGCTTTCCCGCAAATTGATCTATCTGCTCAAACGCAAGGACGTGCGGGTTTTGCAGAACTTTTTCGCGGACGAGCTTTCTTCGCTTCTGTCGCCGCTCTGCGACGGAGAAACCGCGATCACCTATGCGCCGCGTGCGAAAAAGAGCGTGCGGTTCTACGGTTTCGATCAAGCGGCGCGCATCGCCAAGCGAGTGGCGAAAGAGCTGGATTTGCCGCTCGTTTCGCTGTTCCGGCACAAGGGAAGCACCCTGCAAAAGAATCTTTCCGCGACCGAGCGCAAGGAAAACGCCGAGGGAAGCTATGCTTTGCGGCGTCGTTTGCCGACACCGACGGGGACGCTCGTGATTCTCGACGACGTGATGACGACGGGAAGCACACTCTACGCGCTTGCGACGCTTGCGCGGCGCGCGGGCTATGCAAACGTGATCGCGGTGACGGTCGCGCGGACGCAAAAAACGGAGGATGATCATGAATAAACTGCGGCATCGTTTGATGAATTTGAAATATTACGTCCCGCACGGGATGTTTGATCTGAGGCGGCGCGGCGAAAAGCATCTGCTTTGCCGCATCGAGCCCGAGGCGCTCCACACGCTTGCGGACGACGCGCTGACGCGGGAGGATTCGCTGATCCTCGTCAGCGCCGCCTATCCCGCGACGGAGGAGACGCCGACGCTTGTGCCGCTCGACGAGAACAACGCAATCTCGCCGATCGCCGAGCCGCATCTCCGCGCGCTGTTCGCGGCGTCGGAGGAAGCGTGCGGGGAAAAGGTCCTTTTTACCAGCACCTATCGGACGCTCGATTTTCAACGCTCGATCTACGGCGTGAACCCCTTCGCGGCAAAGCCGGGCGAAAGCGAGCACCATTCGGGGCTTGTGGCGGATATCAAGGTGGACGGCTACGCGCAACGGCGCTTCATCCTCTCGAAAACGGGAAAGTGGATGGCGCAGAACGCGCACCGCTTCGGCTTTCTCATTCGCTATCCGCTCTGGGGCGAGAAGCGCACGGGTGTCGATTACGAGCCGTGGCATCTGCGCTACGTCGGTGCGCCGCACGCCGAACTGATTTATCGAAGCAAAATCACGCTCGAAGACTATCTGGCGCTTCTTGAAACCGGCGCGTTTTATCGCTTCGGCGACACGGTGATCAGCCGACAGATCAAGGCGCCGTTTGTCATGCCCGCGTCGGTCCATGCCGCGACGGCATCGCTTGACACGCGCGGCGGATCTATTCTTTGGGGAAAAATAAATTCGGAGGAGATTTGAGATGAAGAACAACATTCTGTTTCGCGGGATTTTGCCGGCACTCGTGACGCCGATCGACAGCGAGCATCGCGTCAAGGAGGCGGAAACGCGCAAGCTCGTCGAATGGGAGCTTTCCCACTGCGTGAATGGGTTTTATCTCTGCGGCTCGACGGGCGAAGGATTGATCCTGCCCGCCAAAACGCGCAAGGACCTGCTCGAAATCGTGCTGGACGAGGTGAAAGGGCGCGTGCCCGTCATCACGCACGTCGGTGCGATCGACGTGCCGACGACGCTTGACCTCGCGCGTCACGCGAAAGCCGCGGGCGCGGCGGCGGTTTCATCCATTCCGCCGATTTATTTCCAGTATAGCACGGAGGACGTGCTGGCATATTACCGCGAGCTCGCCGAGGCGGCGGAAATTCCGCTTTTGATGTATGGCATCGGGCTTGCCGGCACGAAACTGACCGTTTCCATCGTGGAAGAGCTGATGAAGATCGAAAACGTGATCGGCATCAAGTGGACGTATCCCGATTTCTTTGCGATGGGACAGCTCAAAGAGCTGAACGGCGGCAACATCAACGTCATCAACGGGCCGGACGAAATGCTCGTTTGCGGCCTCGCTATCGGCGCGGACGCGGGCATCGGCACGACCTACAACGTGATGCCGGGGCTCTTCGTCTCGCTCTATCGTGCCTATCAAAGCGGCGACGTCGCCGAAGCGCGCCGCCTGCAAGCGGGCATCAATCGCGTGATCGCCGTGCTGATCAAGTATCAGGCGATCGCTTCGACCAAGGCGCTCCTTACCGATATGGGCTTTGACGTCGGTCAATGCGCAAAGCCGATCCATCAATTCGACGACGCGGAACGCAAGGCGTTCCTTGCCGAAGTCAGCGGTTTCGTCGATTTTGAAAAGCAGGTCATTTTATAATTTCAGGAGGATATATCATGTATCAGAATCAAGACATCAATCAACCGGACGGGCTGAACGAAATTCTCGCGCTTCGTCCCGAGGGAGCGGACGCCTGCAAAAAGTCGGTCGATGCGCTCCGCAATCGCATCAAAGGCGCGCTCGTCGGCAGATGCGCGGGTTGCATCCTCGGCGTGCCGGTCGAAAACTGGCCGGTGCTGGATATGACCGACTGGGCGATTCGCACGGGGACCCCGTTCCCGCCGACCACCTATTGGGCACGTGCCAGCCGCCCGACCGATCTGCAATATCGCGTTTGCCCCCGTGCCGAGTATTCGCTCGCGGGCATGAAGCGCGTGGCGGTCGATGACGACATCACTTACACCGTGCTGAACCTGCTCTTGCTCGAAAAATATGGCAAAAACTATACGGTCGATGACGTCGGCGAGCTGTGGCTCGACGTGCTTCCTTACGCCTGCACGGCGGAGGACGAAGCGCTCCATCAACTGCAATACGGCACGAAGCCCGCACACGCGGCGGAATTCAACGGCTACGTCGAATGGATCGGCGCGGCGATCCGCGCGGATGCGTTCGGTTATGCCTGCGCGGGCGATCCCGAGGCGGCGGCGAAACTCTCCTACGGCGACGCGTATCTGACGCACCGCAAAAACGGCATTTACGGCGAGATGTTCTGCGCGGCGGCAGTCGCGGCGGCATTCACCGCCAAAACGCCTCTTGACGCGTGCCGCGAGGCAATGAAGCAGATCCCGAAGGACAGCGAGCTTTACGAAGCGCTGGTCTGGGCGTTTGAACAGGAAGGACAGTTCTCCACTTACGCGAAGGCGCGTCGTCTGCTCGACATGAAGTTCCCGAAGATGCACGCCGTCCACACGATCAACAATATGTGCGCGATCGTGTTCGGTTTGATGCTCGGCGGAAACGATTTCACGAAGTGCATCAGCGAAACCGTCGCGATCGGTCTCGACAACGACTGCACGGGCGCAACGGTCGGCAGTATCGCCGGCGCGTGCCTCGGCTTCGACGCGATCCCGTCGAAGTGGTATGAAAACTTCAACGACACGATCAGCACCTACATCACGGGCGCGGAAACGATCTCGATCGAAGACGCGGTCGATCGTTTCGTCAAGCTCAACGGTTAAATCCGAAACCAAAAAAGGAGCCACGCAGGTGGCTCCTTCTTTATATCGTGCCGGTGACGACGATGGTCATCACGCCGGGCGTGACGAGCGTTTCGCCGACGTCCGTCGTTTCAAACGTGGCGCGCGGGACGGTCAGCGAATAGGCGCCGTCTGTCGGGAACGTCAGCACGCCGCATTCATACGTATAATGGGCGGGCGCAACGGGGATGCCGTTTGCCTCGACGGAGAGAAGCGACGGCGCGGGATCAAACGGATCGCGCAAAACAACGTTTGTCGCGTCGGTGTTGCCGGTATTGGAAACGGTAAAGGTATAGGTGATCGTGTCTCCGCCTGCCACGGGATTCGGGCTCATTTGCTTGACGACTTCGACGTCGGCATACTCTTCGACGCGAACGGTGGCGGTGTCGCGAAGCGAACCGATGCATGGTGCTGTCCAGACCGCGGTATTGGTGATCGTGGAGCCCGCCGCGAGCGGCGCGAACGCGTTGACCCGTGCGCGATACAGGATCAGGGCGTTTGTGCGGGCGGCGAGCGACGGGAACGTGAACGTGACGCCCGTTTGCGTGACCGTGCCCGAGATCGGCGCGGAAAACATACCGTTCAAATACAGTTGTGCTTCTCCCACGTAAGTGAGCGGCGTCACGGGCGTGAGCGCGCCGGTCGGGGTAAACGCACCGAGGTTATCCGCGACCGTGAGGTCAAACAGAGGTGTATTTCTCTCGTTCTGCACGGAGAGCACGTAAGTGATCTCGCTTTGCGGGCGATAGGTTTCGCCAAGCGAGGTTTTGCTGACGGCGAGGGGGTCGGTGAGCGTCGTGGTGGCGACGTTGGAGCGCGTCGCGCTTCTTGCCACGCCGTAGGAAAACGACACAGTCGCTTGGTTTTGAATCGTGGTTGCCATAAAAGACAGTCCTTTCTTTCCGTATACTCGGATGCGAGCGCATCCATTTCAGTGTATGCGGAAAGAAAGGATTTTGTTTTTCCCGCTTTTCTTTACGAAAAGAAAAGCTCGGCAAAAGAAACGCGTTGTGCACACGGCTCAAAGATTGCACAAACTTCAAGTCGTGTGCGTGTGGGCGCTCCGCGCCAGCAGCGCACTCGGCTTTCGCGCGAAGCGCCGGAAGTCAAATCTTTTACGCTCGATCGAGCGGAACGCTCGCGGGCTTTC
>CALEJO010000231.1 GCA_937898155.1 uncultured Clostridia bacterium
TATTCCCGTTCTTGGAGAGGAACGCTAAAAACTACTACTTTTATATTATACGAGGTGATATAATTGCGAAAGCGAAGCAGTAAAATTTCATTTTGGGTGAGCGATTCCGAACGGAAACGCATCAAAAATCTTGCAAAAAAGACCGGCATGGGCGAGGGTGAATACCTTCGTTTGTCGGCGCTCGGCAAGACGATTTTTCAAATCGAGGAGCTGAAACCGATGCTCCACGACCTGAAAGGTGTCAGCAGAAATCTCAATCAGTTGACGATGTTGGCGCACGAAGGGCGTGTGACGGTGATCAATCTCGCTCCGGTTTTGAGTTGGCTCGAAAGAAATTATGATGTGATCAACGGTCTGTTTGAAGAAAACGTGATCGCGTCCGGCGGTAAAAACAATTCCGAAATCGGAAACGAATTTGAAAAATATTCTGAAGAAAATGACCGAGGAAAGGAGAATAATTCCAGTGGCGACCTGTAATTATATTCAGAATGAAAAGCAAAACGCGAGCGCGATGTGGGGCGTGATTCGTTACGTTTCACAGGAATACAAGACCGTGGACGAGGACGGACGGCAATATCTTTCGGGCGTCAATTGCAACGGAAGCATCGCGTTCAAAGAATTTCTTGCGACCAAAAATCTGTACCGACAGGCAAAGGGACGGTGGTTTTATCAATACGTTCAGTCCTTCGCTCCCGGGGAGATCACGGATTATGACGAGACACACCGCATCGGTCTTGCACTTGCCGAACGGTTTTTCCCGGGCTGTGAAGTCCTGGTCGCCACGCATCTTGACGCGAAAGACGAGAGCGGAGCGCGCCGCGTTCACAATCATTTCATCGTCAATTCCGTCAAGTTCGAGACCGGGCGCAAGGTCATCTTCGGTCCGCACTCGGTCGAAGAAATGCGAAAGATCAGCGATGAACTTTGCGTAGCACACAATCTTTCCGTTCTGAAACCGTTCGTAAAAGACACGGGAAGCAAGACGATCGGCACGCGGGAATACCGCGCGACGCTCAAAGGAGACGGGTGGAAATTCGCGCTCATCAACGATATTGACGCGGCGATGCAGGCGGCCGCCACCCGCGAAGAATTTCTGTCGCTCATGCAATCGGTCGGGTATTCCGCCCTTTGGAGCGACACAAGAAAGTATATCACCTGGACTTGTCCGAATGGGATGAAAGTCCGGGACAACAAATTACACGAACAAAAATATCTAAAGGAGAATATCGAAAATGAATTCAGAATCAGAAAACAATTATTCGGCACAGCCCCGGGGTGGGACGAGTGCACCGGCACAGAGTGCCTTGGACAAACTCAAAGCCGCGTTGAAGACGGCGGTACAGACGGTACGGGAGACGCCCTACCAGCCGATCGTGTACGCGATCCCGAAGGACGATTGGGAGGCGTTCCAGAAATATTTCAAAGAAACGGCGACCTTTCAGCCGACGCTTTTCGAGAAGATCGAGCCGTTGGCAACGAGGGAGGAACTGAACGCGGACTCGGACGAACGCTGGCAGTATCTGACCGGTTGGGCGGCGGAAACGGAGGAATCGTTTCGGAAATCGGCGCAGGAGATCGTTCCGAAGGTGCGGAATCTGCTAAGCGAGAACCGCGATCTGATCTCACGGGATGGGAAGATGCGAGAGAAATTTTTATCCGATCTCGAAGCGAAGGAGCAAACGCGGCTCGAAGAATTCACGGAGGAAGTCAGAGTGACGAAGGGGTATATGATCAAAGCTCTGATCGGAACCATTCTGTCCTCGGGGCTGTTCAGCTTGGTGATCTGTCTTTTGATGAGATAAAACTCATCTTTCAGGATGCGCGCGGGGACTATTACCGCGATCTTCCCGATGAGGATGCGCCGGACGCAGACGGAATCGGAGAGCTTCGCCGACAGGCAAAACTCGGAAACGTTTACGCGAAATACCGTCTTTCCCGTCTGTATCTGGACGAGGACAGCCGCTATTATTCGCCGCGCCTGGGGGAAGAATATCTGTACGACGCGGCGGAAGCGGAATATCCTTACGCGGAATATCGGCTCGGTCGGATGTATTTCTTCGGAATATATTTTGACGAAGACGCGGGAGAATCCGAATACTGGCTGAACCGGGCGGCGGAACACGGGAACCGTTATGCCGAGGTGATGCTCGGGAAAGCGTATCTCGACGGCGAAATGTTTGCGCCCGACCGCGCCCGCGGGTTTGAACTTTTATACAAAGCCGAACGTGAAGGCAGTGGTTTTGCCGCCTACACGCTCGGCTCTTTTTATATGAAGACCAAGAATTTGCCGCGCGCGATCGAGCAGCTGGAACTTGCCGCCGGGATGGGAAACGCCTACGCGGATTACAAACTCGCCGAGATCTTTCTCTTTGAAGCCGATTATTTCGACTACAAAAGGGCGGTCGAATGTCTTGACCGCTCGGAGCGGATGGGCAACGTTTATGCCTACCGCGCGCTTTGCCGGATGGCGGAAAACACCCGTCTTGCCATCGTCACGAACGTCACGGACGTAGTCGCGGGACTGACTTCGCTGTTTGAAGACCGACCGGACGAACGTGAAGATTGTACCGGGACGGCGGAATTCGACGAGGACCGCGAGCGCCGCGCAAAGCGAAAACACGAACACGAATTATCTATGTAACAAATGGAGGAAACTTTATAACAAATGCTTTTTAACTGTTCTTTGAAAATTGAATATTTGAACAAACGTATGACCACAATAACAAACGAAAGGATCGGGAGGTGAGCCGGATGGAACTGAACGTTTATGACGACAAAAAATATATCTCTGTATGGCTCACAAAAGCGGAAGCGGCAGATGCCGGATTTCAGGAAAATTTGAAGCCGATTTATGAAAAATACAGACAGAAGAAATATCGGGTCGTAGTATTTGAATCCGGGACCGGCAATCTTGTAACGCTGACGAAAGATCTGTTAAAGCACTCGCTTGAAACGACTGCCCGCCGAGAAAAAGAAGCGGATTGCCGTTAACCACCGCACCCAACGCCGCCGAGAACGATTTATGATCGCTCTCGGCGGCGTTGTTAATTTTTTGTGTCGTCGCAAAATATCTATTGACAAACATAAAGGATTATGATACAATGTTGATGAAACAAAGAGAGAAAGGAGAGCCAACATTGAAAAGCAATATAAAAATTGCCGCTTACACCCGTATTTCCGTGGACTTGGAACTCGACAAGGACAATACGAGTATAGAAAACCAAAAAGCCATTATCGGTGATTATTGCCGATTACATTTTCCCACTGCAACGATTGATTATTATGAAGACCGCGACCATTCGGGATACACGTTCGAGCAACGCCCGGACTACTACTTGCGCTTGCGTCCGAAGCTTCTCGCCGGGGAATATGACATACTGATCGTCAAGGATCTGAGCCGTTTTTCAAGGCGCACGGGCAAGGGACTTGCCGAATTTGAAGATCTTGCCGAGCAAGACATCCGTATCATCGCCATCGGCGACGGCGTTGATTACGATCAGGAACACACCGACGATTGGATGAAAGTCAAACTGTATTTCTTCGTCAATGAAATGCCGGTCACCGACGCGAGCCGAAAGGTCTCGGATGTGATTGCAAACCGCCAGGCAAAAGGCGAATGGATCTGTTCCGTCCCCTACGGCTACGTCATCACCAACACAAAGAAAATGGTTTTTGAAGTGGACGAGCCTGCCGCCGAGATCGTGAGAACGATCTTCAAACTCTATGTAGAGGGATGGGGCTACAAAAAGATCGCGAATTATCTGACCGATCAGCATATTCCCACTCCGCGTATGAGAGAAAAAGCCCGCAAAGAAGCCGCGGGCGATGAATACAAAGCCAAGGTTAAAGAAGAATGGAGCATCGTCACCGTTTCCGAGGTTCTGAAAAACGATTTTTATATCGGTACGCTCCGGGAACGGAAATACCACCGGAAAAAGATCAACGGAAACGATGTGGCACTTGACGAAAACGAACATATCGTTTTCGAGAATCATCATCCTGCGATCGTAGATTATCGGGTATTCGCCACCGCGCAGGAACTTCTCGAACAACGTTCCACAAGCCATTACCGTGGAGTCAAAAAATATCCAAACACTTATTCCGGCTATATGTTCTGCGGGGACTGCGGAAACCATATGTTCGCGCTCAGCCGAAAGGATCTCGCCGAAGCCTACACCTGCGGTACCTACCATGTAAGAGGGCTTTCGGGATGCACCTCGCATCATGTCCGCGCCGACTTCCTTGATTCCGTCCTGAAAGAATATATCAAAAAAATACGGGACAATTCCGCTTCGATGATTCGGGTTCTTGAAGAAGTCCTCAGCCATGAAAAGCAGTCCACCGAAAACGGTCTGCAGGCAGAGGAAGAACTGAAAGCGCAGATCGCGGAAGAACGTGAGGAACTACGTACACTTGCCCACCAAAAGGTGCGGGATATGGCAAGGCACAAGGACAACGCGCAGGTTATCGAAGAAACCTACGATTCGCTGATCGAGGAAGCCAACAACCGAATCGAAGGACTTACCAACCAACTCGCTATGGTGGCAGATACCACCAATACCATCGTTCGGGTCAATCGGGTGTCAAAGACCGTAATCGACCTGTTCGACGATATTCTGAAAAAGGATAAACTCGACAAAAACGATCTGCATCTGATCATCGACCGGATCATCATATATGAGGACAGGATCGACATCAAGCTCAAGGCAGACGTTGATGAACTGCTCCGCACCGGAACGATCGAACACCTGAAGCACGATGAAAAAAGCGAAGAAACCCTAAATTTTAATTCGGACACGGAAAATATCGAAAAAGCCACCGAGGACTATTCCATGGTGGCAGCCCAACGCGCCGACAAACAGCGCGACAAGGTTTTTCGTGTCAATGTTATCAGCGGTGGCGACCCACTCGAAATCTTCACGGATCGGGAAGGGGAAGTTATCTTCAAAAAATATTCACCGATCGGCGAGCTGATGGAGTTCGCCGCCGGATATGCGGAAACGCTTTATAAAACGTGCGGAATGCCTGTCGCCATTTGCGATAAGGACTGCATCATCGCGTGCGCGGGCATTTCCAAAAAAGAATTTTTGGAAAAGAAGAATTCCGCGGAGGTGGAAGCTCTGATCGAGGGCAGGGCGCTTTACACCGCCGCCGCGGGAAAAGATAAGATTTTTTTGACAGACGACCATCAAACCGCATTTGTCTCTTGTGCGATGCCGATTTTTGCGGAGGGCGACGTGATCGGATGCGTCATATCCGTGGGAAACGCCGACATCAAAGCGGAACCGCTCGCCAAAGAGACCGAAATCAAACTCGTGCAAACCGCCGCGGGCTTCCTCGGCAGACAGCTCGAACCCTGAAAAAATCCCGCTTCGGCGGGATTTTTCATTTTCTCTTGCATTTGCGGGCGCGCCGTGGTATCATATTGTCGGAATCTCCGCGACAAAGTGAGAAAATCGCGCCGCTCGGACGACAAAAGAAAAAAGCCATTTGCCGGACCAAGGAGGACACCATGGAAAACAGAAGAAAAGGATTTGCGATCGTTTGCCTTGCGCTTTTGGCTTGGATGTGCTTCGGCGCGGCGGTGTTTGCGGACCTCGGTCCGAAGCCGAAAACGACGATCATTCTCGAAAACGCGCCGGAGGAAGCGTATTATCTCGATCTGCTCATCCCCGACGAAAACCATACGCCGTATTCCAATCTATATGAAGGTGAAGCACAGTTTGACGCGAAAATGCTCGCTATGTTGAAAGAATCTCCGGTCAAGGGCTGGCACGCCGCGCTGACGGTCGGCACCCCGGTTCCGCTTTTCGGCACGCTGACCGGCGAGCGCGACGGCACGAGTGCTACGCACCGATTCAGTTATTTCGGTGTGCCGGACACGTATCGCATCTTCATCGTCACAAAGAGCGGGGAGCGCTATCTCTCCGACATCGTGCATAAAACCGTTTTTCAGGAGACCGTGACGGCGACGATCACGTCGGGCTCGATCACGGTGTCGAGCATCTCGCTCGGGGAGATCGACGTGACCGCGAAATCTCCCGTCGCCACTTGTCTGCTTCAATTTCTGGCGACGTTTTTGCCGACACTGCTGATTGAATTTTTTGTCTTCCTGCTCTTCCGCATCCCGTGGAAGCGGAATCTGCCGCTGATCCTCGTGACAAATCTCGTGACGCAGGGCGCGCTGATGGCGCTGATGACGTTCCGCATGACCACGGGCGGCATTCTCGACGCGTATTTCCTTTTCGTGCCGCTGGAAATCGTCATTTTCCTCGCGGAAGCGACCGTCTATGCTGTCGCCATGCGCGAAACAACGCGGAGACGCGCGGTGCTTTACGGACTTCTCGCGAACGCCGCGTCGATGGGCGCGGGTCTGCTTTTGCTCAAATTGGCATCTCGAATCGGATAAAAGGAGAAAACAAATGGAACTTACAGAAAAAAAGGTTTCTTCGGAACTGATCTACGACGGCAAGATCGTGCATTTATATAAGGATGCGATCACGCTTCCCGACGGAACGCCGTCGATGCGGGAATATATCCGCCATAACGGCGCGGTGTGCATCGTGCCGGTGACGGACGAGGGAGAGGTCATTTTGGAGCGACAATACCGCTACGCAGTCGGGCGCGAGATGGTGGAGATTCCCGCCGGAAAACTGGATACGCCCGACGAGGACCTGACGGAAGCGGCGCTCCGCGAGCTCCGCGAGGAGACGGGCGCCATGCCGCGCGAGCTGATCGACCTCGGCGATTTCTTCGGCTCACCCGCCATTTTGTCGGAGCGGATCCGGATGTTTCTCGCGCGCGGGCTTTGCTTTGGAGAGAACGACCTCGACGAAGACGAGTTTCTCGAAACGTTCCGCGTGCCGTTCGATGAAGCGGTGCGCATGGTGTTGGCAGGAGAGCTTCCCGACGGCAAAACGCAGGTCGCGATCTTGCGCGCGGCGGCGTATCTGAACCAATGAACATAAAAAATCCGTGCGGATGCACGGATTTTTTGTGTTTTACGGGATGTCGATCCCCGCCGCTTTTGCTTGCGTGTGTTGCAGCTTGCGCGGGATCGCGTAGGTTTTTCCGTCCTTGCGGAAATTCGCGCCCGTTTGTTTGAAGTGGAACGGCACGCCCGCCGCCTCGCATTGACGGCGGATGTCCAGCACCCACGCGTAGTCGCAGACGCGCGCGTCGTCGCCCGATTCGCCGCCCACGGTCACACATTCGATGCTCGCGTCGAGATAGGGCGAAAGGTCGATCGCTTCAAGGAGCGGCTCGCAGATGATCTGCTTGTGCGCGATCTTCGCTTCGCGGAAGATCGGCAGACGGAAGCACGCCATTTCCTCGTTTTCGACCGTGCAACAGATCGTCACGTTGCGCCAGCCGTCGCCCCAGTCGGGCGGGACGCACGCGGCGAAGCGCGCGATGCGCTTGGTGACGATGAAAAAGCGGAGGTCGAATCGACGGCGGATCATTTCCCACGCTTCGGGACGCCATTCGTCCGCTTCGTCGAGGAAGAAGTCTGACGTAAAGCAGGTAAAAACCGTGCCCTCGTCTGCTTGGAGTTTGTAGGTTTTGTCGCGGGCAAGGCGCACGGGCAGATCGAAGTCGGCGGTCTTGCGCGGCACGCTGCTGTCGATCTCGTAGCGGGAATCCCGCCGATAGACGTAGCAGTGCGCGCATCCGGGGCTGATCTTGCGGCATCCGTGCCACGGATTCCATTGGGACATGGCTTGTCCTTTCTTATTCGGCGAAACGCCGTTTCATCTCATCGGTGCGGAGCCGATCTGCCGCAAAGGCGCGGCGGAGCAGTTCCGGCGGGATGCAGGGATCGTATTTTTCAAAGACGGGCATTTCACTCGCGCCGACGAGGTCGAGCGTGTCGATCGGCTCGTGCGGGATGCGTGTTTCGAGATCGGCAAGCAAGTCTTCGGGCGAGCGCTCAGATTTGAACGTCAGATAGTAGCAAAATTCATGCTCGATGCCGTAAATGCCGAGCGACGAGGCGTTCTTTTGCAGATATTTGCGCAGGGTGCGGAACGAGCGCGTGCCGAGCCACGGGAAGAGGCATCGCGTATTGCCGCCGAGCGAAATCAGCAAGGAACGGTCGGCACCCGCGTTCTGAAAGACGCGCCGCGCGGCTTCGAGCCGCTCCGCGGCGTTTGGTTTCAAATACGGATAGGTGCGGCTGTCGGAGAGGACTTTTCGCATCATTTCGAGAATTTTCGTGTGCACCTCGCCGTAATCGCCCGGCCATTCGATCTGCATTTTGCCGGGGACGCTCTTCACGTAGATGAGCTTGCGTTCAAGGTCAAGCTCTTCGACTTCCCACACACGCCCCGCAAGTGCGAAGCGATCGCCGACGGGCGGCGGGGACGAGATCGTGCCGATCTCCTCGCTGTCGTGCTTGACGGAATAGTCCTCGCTGTCCTTGAAGACGGCGTAAAATTTGAAGCTCTTGGTCAGCCGCTCACCTTTGAGCCCGAGCAGGAGTCCGCCGTCTTCCGTATATTCGATGAAATCGTTCTGGATCATCGAAATGAGCAGCTCGCGATAGAGCTCGCGCTCCACGCGCAAAAACGGCGAAAGCGAAAGCACGCGCTCCGCAAGGGCCTTCGGCGTCAGCTCACCCGACGACGCGAGGATGCTGAGCGTCTGCTGAAAGAGGAGACTCAGCGGCATCGTTTTGATGCTCGGCGGCTCGATAAATTTTTCTTCGAGATAGAGCTGAATGATCGCGATGGCGCGGATCAGCTCCCACGGAATGAGCTGCGGGAGCGGCGTGTCGGGCAGGGGATTTTCCTCGCGGAAGACCATGAACATTTCGGGCACGCCCGTTTTTCTGCCGCTTCTGCCGAGTCGCTGTAAAAAGCTCGCCACGGAGCAGGGCGATCCGACGTTGAGAATCCGCTCGATCCGCCCGATGTCGATGCCGAGCTCGAGCGTCACCGTCGCGCACGCGACGCACTTCTTTTCGGATTTCAGCTCCGCCTCTGCCTCCTCGCGGATCGCGGCGGAAAGATTGCCATGGTGGATATAAAACACGTCCTCGTCGCCGCGCCGTTCCGCGATTTGCCGGAGCGTCGCGGTCACGTATTCGGTTTCCTCGCGGGAATTGGAGAAGACGAGACTTTTGCGGTCCTTGACGCAGTCGTAAAGATATTCGTAGCCCGCGTCCACCGCGATTTTTTCTTCGGGATGCTCCGCCGCGGACACATCGCGGTCTTGCGTATCGTCCTGCACGAAAAAGTGTTCGAGCGCGAGGCGCCAGCGGCTTTTGCCGTCGCCGGCGGGCGGAATCTGCGTGACGCGACCGCTGTTGCCCGTCAGCCATTCGCCCGCCTTGACGGGATCGCCGATCGTGGCGGAAAGCCCGATGCGGCGCGGATGATAGCCAATCACGCGCGCGAGCCGGTCGAGTTGACAGAGAATCTGATTGCCGCGATCCGCGCCCATCAGCGTGTGAATCTCGTCGATGACGATATAGCGCGTCTCGCCGAACAGGCGGATCAGGTCGCTGTGGCGATTCATCAGCATGCTTTCGAGCGATTCGGGCGTAATTTGCAGGATGCCCGACGGATTTTTCAGGAGTTTATTTTTGTGCGAGGACGCGACGTCGCCGTGCCAATGGAAAACGGGGATGCCGCTGTCGCGGAGCAGATCGTCGAGCCGCTCGAACTGGTCGTTGATCAAGCTTTTTAAGGGGGCGATATAGATCACGTCGATCGTCGCGGCGGGATTTTCGACGATCTGCGTGATGATGGGGAAGAACGCCGCTTCGGTCTTGCCGGACGCGGTGTCGGAGGAGAGGATCAGATTGTCGTCGGTGTCGAACAGCACGCGTGCCGCCTCGACCTGGATCGGGCGCAGGGATTCCCACCCGTTTTGATAGATGAAATCCTGCACGAGCGGCGTGAACCGATAAAAGAGATCGCTTTCTGACATGAGTTGCTCCTTTGGAACAAAAAACTCCGCCCGTGCCGAAAATCGGGCGTCGAGGCGGAGTTTTGACGTTATTTCGATTTGGTGACGGTGACGATGAAGCCGCTTTGGTTATCACCGGAAATCTCGTAGGTGCCGACCGATTTCGGCGGCACGGGAACGAAGCAGGTGGAAGAGCCCGTCGGAACGGGGAAGTAATAGGCGAGATACGAGGTGCCCTCAACCTCCCATTCGAGCGGCTCGTCCGTTTGATACGCATGCTCGGTGCGAAGCAGATTCAGATATTCTTCAAGACAGAGATCGTTCTCGAACATGAACGCCGCGTGCGGCACGCCGACGTAGCGGAAATGCCACGACTCGTTGAGAATGCCGGTGATTTCAAATTTCGCGCCGTCGTAGCGATTGACGAAGCCGTAGCGCCAGCTGTTTTCAAGGAGCCACGAAAATTCATTGTCGCGGAAATCGACGGTTTTTCCCGCGGAGGTGAAGACTTTGAGGTCGATGGCGTAGCCCGTGTGATGCTCGCTGAATCCCGGCTCGGCGACGAAGTTATCGGCGACGGCTTTTTCGTATAAGCTCCGCTGATAGTCGGTCGAGCGGTGACCGCCCGAAACGATCACGCGGTCATCGGTTTTGGACGTGCCGAGGGAGCCGTTTGAGGCGCCGATCAGATCGGTGAGCATTTGCGTCAGCGGCGTCACGATATCGCGGCGGAGCTTAATACTGCTGTCTTTGAGCGCATACGTGCCGTTTTGGTATCCGGCGGTGCCGTAAAGCGCGGTCAGCTTCGAGGAAATGAAGTCCGCCGGCGCGTAGTTATGTTCAAAATTGACGAGGACGAGCGCACCCTCTTCGATCTTGTCGGAGGAGATGCTCTCTTTGAGATAGTCGTCGTGCCACGTGGCGACTGGTGCCACCGTGGTCTCTTCGGTCGTCGAGATCACCTCGGGCGTGGATTCGGTGGTTTCGTCGGGGCGGGACGCACGCACGATCGCTTTGATCGTCAGCACGAGAAGCGTGATCACGAGCGCCACGACCAAAACGAGAATCAAAAGCGCCGTTATGCCTTCTTTGTTCGGTTTGAAGTGCCGCTTCTTCTTTTGCGGCGGGCGTTGCGGGGAATACGGTTGATAACTCGAATTCATGATGCGATCCTTCTTCCTGTCCGAAATCCGTTTTTTTCATTATACATCATTTTGCGTGCGAACACAAGAGGAAAACCGAAAATGTCAATTTTTCGCGCAAAATGCGCGCATGATGCGCGCAAGCGCATCAAAGAGATCGGCGTCGTCTTCATAGCGATAGACCTCGAAATGCGGATCGCCCGCGATCATCGCCGAAAGCGGATGATCGGTGTGGCGATAAAAGACGAAAACGGGCTTTGCGTGCGCTTCGGCGAACGCCAGCTCGTAGCCGACGCCGTGCGAGACCTGCGAGCATTCGGCGATGACGATATCGCTTTCGCAAAGCCACGCGGTGTCGCGTTGCCAAATTCCTTCCGCCGTGCCGTCGTTGCCTTGCCGCGTCAGCGAAAGATCGCCGACGTGTTCGGTCAGAACGGGACCGAACTGTTTGAGAAAGCCGATCATTTCGTGATAGAGCGCCGCGTCCTCGCGTCCGCCGCGAATGGAGCCGCAGAAATAGATGTTCATAGAGGAAAACCGTCCCTTTTCCGTTTTCTTTTATCATACCATATTCCCCGCGCGTGTGTCAAGAAAAAGCGCAAAAGCGTCTTGCAATCCGCCCCCGGATATGATAAAATAAAGAAGGAAAAAGAAGACTTTGCGGGAGGGCAAAATGGCGGAAACGGAACTTTGTGCGCGTCTGCGGGCGCTGATCCACAGCGTGCCGCATCAGACGGCGAATCTGGCAAACGCGTCGGCGCTCCTTTTTGACGCGATGGACGGACTCAACTGGGCGGGCTTTTATCTGATGGAGGGCGACCGTCTCGTTTTGGGACCGTTTCAGGGCAAGCCGGCGTGCATCGAGATCGCGGTCGGACGCGGCGTTTGCGGCACGGCGATCGCGGAAAACCGCACGCTTCTCGTGCCCGACGTGCATCGCTTTCCG